>JANLSF010000338.1:0-10983 GCA_031362285.1 Gemmatimonadota bacterium
TTCGGCGAGAACCGCGTGGTCTGGACGGTGACGATCCGTGGCAAGACGTTCGCCATTCCCGGCAGCCTGCAGCGCGACTGGCAGATCGACGCGCTCGAGGGCGAGGCCGGCTCCGACAACACGCCGCCGGAGTTGCGTTTCGACGAGACGGGCGCCGTCGCGCGCGGTCCTGCGGGCATCACCACGGAGGTGCGCATGGCGACCGTGGGCAAGCCGATCACCATCGCGGTGATCGCCAAGGACGACGGCAAGAGCACCGGCATCGTGCGCGCGGGAGTTCCGACCTCGATCACCTGGTTCACGCACCAGGGGCCGACCCAGGCGAAGTTCGGCACGCCAACGGCCAAGCTCACTCCCACCGGCGGCAAGACGAGCACCACCGCCACCTTCGACCGGCCGGGCGACTATGTCGTCCGCGTCCGGGCCAACGATTCCGGCGTCGCCACGGCCGGACACTCCCAGTGCTGCTGGACCAACGCATTCGTCAAGGTGAGGGTCACCCCATGAAGCACCACGTTCGCACGTTCGGCATCGCCCTCACGCTCGCCGTCGCGCTGCCACTGTCGGCGCAGGGGCCCAATGCCGGTTCCGGCAAGTCCGGCGAGGTGGTGACCTTCTCCAAGCACATCGCCCCGATCTTCCAGACGAAGTGCCAGGAGTGCCACCAGCCCAACTCGATCGCGCCGATGTCGCTCGTCACCTACGACGACGCGAAGAAGTACGCCAAGCGGATCCGCGCCCGGGTGAGCGCGCGCATGATGCCCCCTTGGCACATCGACAAGACGGTGGGCATCCAGCAGTTCAAGAACGACCGCAGCCTGAGCGACGAGCAGATCAACGCGATCGTGAGCTGGGTGGACGGCGGCATGGTGCAGGGCGATCCGGCCGACATGCCCCCCGCCGTCGCCTTCCCCGACCCCAACCGCTGGCAGCTGGCCGAGAAGCTCGGCGCGCCCGACCTGATCGTCCGCTCCAAGCCGTACACGCTGGCCCCGCGCACGCAGGACAAGTGGTTCCGCCCCGTCGTCGAGACCGGCCTCACCGAACCGCGCTGGGTGCGCGCCATCGAAGTCAAGCCGGTGCGGCCCAACGATCGCAAGATCGTGCACCACGTGCTCGCCTACCTCGTGCAGGAGGAAAAGGGGATCACCGGGCTCGCCAGCACGGCGCACGACCACCAGATGAATCCCGGCCTCTTCATGGAATGGGCCGTGGGCAAGACCGGGCAGCTCTTCGCCGACGACGCCGGCAAGCTCATGCTCCCCGGCTCGCGCATCCAGTGGGAAGTGCACATGCACGCCATCGGGCAGGAGTACAAGGACAGCCAGGTGGAGATGGCGCTCTATTTCTATCCCCGGGGCTTCGTGCCGAAGCACCGGACCGTGCTCACCATGTTCAACATGGCGCGCGAGACCGAGCTCGACATTCCGCCCAACGAGAAGACGGTGTCGCAGAACTTCTACGTGCTGCAGGCGCCGGCCCGGCTCGAGAACTTCCAGCCGCACATGCACATGCGCGGCAAGTCCATGTCGCTCGAGGCCATCTACCCCGACGGCAAGAAGGAAACGCTGAGCGCGGTGTCGAACTTCCAGTGGAACTGGCACGTGAACTACGTCTACGCCGACGGCGCGGCGCCGCTCCTCCCCAAGGGGACGATGCTCTCGTTCACGGCGTGGCACGACAACACGGCCGACAACCCGAACAACCCGGACCCGGCGCAGTGGGTGGGCTGGGGTGATCGCACCGTGGACGAGATGGCGCACAACTGGATCGACGTCACGTACCTGGAGCAGGCCGAGTTCGACAAGCTGGTGGCGGAGCGGAAGAAGAAGGCCGCGCCGCAACCCTGATCGCCCTCTCGCCGAGGTCCGCACGACCCATGAAGTCCCTGCTCGTTGTCGCCTGGCTCGGCCTGAGTGCCCCCGCGCTGAGCCAGGCGCCGACGGTCGCGCCCCGCGCCGACGTCATGGCGCGCGTGACGCACGGCTACGCCAACTCCGCCGGCGTGAAGATCCACTACGCCGCGCTCGGCGACCCGTCCAAGCCGCTGGTGGTCATGATCCATGGCTTCCCCGACTTCTGGTACACCTGGCGCCACCAGATGGAGGCGCTGTCGACGGACTACCACGCCGTGGCCATGGACCAGCGCGGCTACAACCTCTCCGACAAGCCGAAGGGAGTGGAGCAATACGACATGTCGCTCCTCGTGGGCGACGTGGTGGCCGTCATCCGGCAGCTCGGCCGCGAGAAGGCGGTGGTCGTGGGCCACGACTGGGGAGGCGCGGTGGCGTGGCAGGTGGCGATCACGCAGCCGCAGGTGGTGGAGAAGCTCATCATCCTCAACCTGCCGCACCTGCGCGCGCTGCGCCGCGAGCTCAAGAACAACCCGCAACAGGCGAAGAACAGCCAGTACGCGCGCAACTTCCAGCAGGACAGCGCGGCGGGAAAGCTCACCGCCGAGGGGCTCGCGGGGTGGGTGGCCGATCCGGACGCGCGCGCGAAGTACGTGGAGGCGTTCCGCCGTTCCGACTTCGACGCCATGCTTGCCTACTACAAGCGCAACTATCCGCGCGAGCCGTACGCGCTCGACGACTCGCCGCTCGTGAAGGTGCAGGCGCCGGTGCTCATGATCCACGGCCTGAAGGACCGGTTCCTGATGGCCGGCGCGCTCAACAACAGCTGGGACTTCCTCGACGCCGACCTGACGCTCGTCACCATCCCGAACGCGAGCCACTTCGTGCAGCATGATGCGGCCGACCTGGTCAGCCGGTCCATGCTGATGTGGCTCAGGCGGTAGCGCGCCCCGCTACTTCGCGGCGGCGCCCACCTGCGGCGCCCGGCAGTCCCGGTACTTCGCGGCCGCCGTCCGCGCGCTCTCCGAGAGCCGTTCCACCCGCACCGACGGCGGCACGCAGACGCTCGTGAACGACTGGATGCGCGTGATGAGCGCCTCGGCCGAGATGGTCCAGATGCGCACGGTGCCGTCGCGCGACCCGGTGAGCACGTGATCCTCGTCGTCGCTGAATTCGATCGTCCCCGCCGCCGCCCGGTGTCCCGTGAGGAGGATCAACCCGTACCGCTTCGGGATCCCCGGGGCCCAGAGGTTGACGATGCCCGCCGTGTCACCGGCCGCGAGCATCGCGCCACTCGGGCTGTAGACCAGGCTGAGCAGCTGCTGGCGAGCGCCGAGCAGGATGCTGTCCGCGGCGACCACGCCCGACTTTTTGGCGCGGCGCAAAGAGTCGGTCAGCTGGTAGGTCGCCACCTGGTTGTTGCGGAGCTCGGCGGCGATCCGGCCCTCCGGTCCGAAACCGATCGCCCACCCCCTCGCGTCGGCCAGCGTGTAGCGTGCGCGGCCGTCGCGCTCCCCCCACACCACCGCGTTCTCGTTCCGCTCGGCCCGTGAATTGGCGGCGAGCACGTCGCCGGCCACGTTACCCAGGGTCGGCGGGCGATCGGCGAGGGCGCCAAATTCCAGCGCCGCATCGACCTGCCGCTGGACGACCGCTCCGCCCAGGCGCCACACGGCGGACGTCACCGAGGGCAGGCCAAACCCGATCTGGCCATCGGCGCTGACTTGAACGAAGCTCACGGCCCGGCCCGTCGCGTCGATGCGGTATCCGCGCGTCGCCTCCACGCCCTGGCCCCATGCGAAGGTCCCGACCGCTTCCATCGCGCGGCCCGGTGCGCGGCGATACAGGGTGGTGGTGCGGCCGAGGGTGGCGACCACCCACAGCGAGTCGCGCACGAACCGGGCGTCCTCCACCTTCAGCGCGGGCGCGGCGCCACCGACTGGCGGGACGGTGACCACCACGCCACTGTCGCGGAGCAGGAACGCGTGGCGCCGCTCGTCGTAGGCCAGGCCGTACAGCCGGATTTCCTTCCGCGTCACCACCGTGAGCAGCGTGTCGCCGGAGAGCCGGACGCGGCGCACGGCGTCGCCGCTTTCCGTCGTGACCGTCACCACCAGCGGCTCCGGGTCCTGCGTCATGCTCCACACGCGCGCCGTTCCGTCGTCGGAGACGGTGACCACCTCGGCGCCGTCGGCGGTGAAGGCACCGCGCGACACCGCCGCTGCGTGCCCCTTCAGTGCGAGGTGGGCGACGGGACACTGTCCGTGATCGGACCGGAAGCGAATGGAATCGGGGCACATGTCGTTCGCCGTCGCGTCGAGCACGGCCCACACGTGCGCCGTGTTGTCGAGCGAGGCGGAGACCAGCTTCGTGCCGTCGCGGCTCCAGCGCACGCCGGAGACCTCGCCGGCATGCTCCCGGTACCAGCGCGGCGGCGTGCGCGAGGCCGCCACGTCGACGAGGGCGACTCCCGCCGTGGTGGCCACCGCCACTTGCGTGCCCAGGTCGTTGAAGCGCAACTCGACGATCCCGGCCATGAGCGAGTCCACCCGCAGCGGGACCTCGGGGCGATCCACCTTCCAGATGAAGAGCTCGCCGCCGTCGACGCTCCCCGCCGCCGCGTACCTGCCGTCGCGGCTGAGGCGCGCCCCGACCATCACCCGGCCCCGGCGTGCGCCGAAACTGAACGACGTCCCCTGCATGGCCGACGCGCCCGGCCGGCGGGCCCACAGCCAGACGCTCCCCTCCCAACAGGAGACGATGGCCCGCGTCCCGTCGCTCGACAGGTCGAGCCCGGTGGGCTCGCACCTGTCGTCGAGGTGCAGGGTCTCGGCGTCCCCGGCCGATCCGACAGTGGGGTAGAGGCAGAACCCCGTGTTGCACGTCGCGAGCAGCACGCGGCCGTCGGCGCTCATGCGGGGAATGCGGCGATCGGGAGTGGAATCCCCGAGCGAGCGCGGCTGCGGATCCCCGGTCAGGTGCACGAGGTGCAACCGCCCACCGATGGTGTCGCTCACCACCGCGAGCGTCATCGCGGCATCCACCGTCACCTGGCTGCCGTGGGCGGCGCCGCTCCGGATCACGCGCGCCGCCGAGTCGAACCGGTCCCACACGAGCAGGCTGCCGTCGTTCTTGAGCATCACGAGACGCGCACTGTTGGGCGTACGCGAGACCTGCACGTCGGCCACCGAGTCCTCGCGGATCCGGGCCAGCGGGGCGCCGGCCACCGTGCGCATCGCGGCGATGTCGGACCACTGGAACTCCTGCGCCGGGTCGAGGTCGCGCAGCAGCGCCCCGGCCATCGTCGGGTCGCTCACGGCATAGTCGCGGATCGCCGCGAGCCGGTTGGCGCGCTCAGCCTCGCCGAGCGAGCGATTGGCGACGACGAGCAGCGCCAGGATCACCGCGAGGACGCCCACGCCTACCACGCCGGTGCCGATCCAGAATCGCTTGCGGGCGCGCCGCTTGCGCGCGAGTTCGATGCCGTCGTGCGCCTCGCGCGCGCGGCGTTCCTCGCGTTCCGCCTCCACAGCCAACCGGCTCTGCTCGACGAACCGCTCCGCCACCGCGAAGTCGTCGCTGGCCCGGGCGTAGCGCTCGGCCCAGCCCGCCGTGGCGCCGAGCCCGTCCCACAGCCCCTTCTGCACGGCGAACTCGCGCTCGAGCATCAGCTCGCGCTCCCCGTCCGCCTGCGATCGGGCCGACGTCAGGATGCGCAGGTAGCTGTCGCGCGCGCGACGCTCGGCGTCCACCCAGCCGGCGAGGCGCGGCCACTGGCGGATCAGGCTCTCGTGCGAGATGTCGACGCGCGGGTTGTGCGGCTCGCCGTCCTTCGCGAGGTACAGGAAGTTGCGCTCCTTGGCCCGGAACGCGGCGATCACGGCCTCGACCTGCGCGCGATCCGCACCGGTGGCCGCGACGAGCGCACGCACCCGGCAGGGTCGGCGTACCCGCCGCACACCCACGTCGGTATCGGTGAGCGCCCGGAAGACACGCTCGGCGAGCGTCGCGTCCACCGTGGCGAGCGCCGCTTCGGCGTCCTTCTCGAGGGCGCGCTCGAGCCCGCCGGCGCCCTCGAAGTGCTCGATGTCGATGGGACCGGCGCCCCCGCGGATCGCCCAGTCGTCGTACGTGCGCTGCAGCGCGTGCTGGAGCACCGGGAGGCGGTCGGCCCGATCGCCCAGCGCATTGATCAGCCGGTCCACGAGCCGCGCGGTCATGTGCGCCCCCACCATGAGCGCGGGACCTTCCACCGCCTGCCGCATCTGCTCGCGCGAGAGGCGCGGCACGAGGTAGCGTGCCTTGTTCATCGCCTCCGGGAGCCCGTGGAACATGTCGCAGTCGCCGAGGAAGTCGCTGCGCATGGTGAGCACCACGAACACCGGCGCCTCGGTCGTCTCGGCCAGCCCCAGCAGGAGGTCCACGTAGTCGGCGGCCTCCGCGCGCCGCCGGGCGAGGTGCTCCCGCACGTCGCTCGGCAGGTGGTCATCGTCGTTGGCCGCGCCCCGGAAGGCGAACAGCTCCTCGAACTGGTCCACGAGGATCAGCATGCTGCTGCGCGCACCGAGCCGCTCGAGGATGAAGTCGCGCGCGCCCCCCGAGAGCGCGATGCGGATGTTCGCCTCGAGCCCGTCCTCGCCGTCCACTGCCTCGGGGGCGCCCACCGCCTGCGCGAGGGCGGTCGCGAAGTTGTTGATGGGGGCGTCGCCCGGACGGCAGATCACCGTGGTCCAGTGGTCGCGATCGCCCACCAGGAAGCCCGCCCCGATGCGCGGGATGAGGCCCGCGCGCACGAGCGACGACTTGCCGCTGCCGGAGCCGCCCACCACGGGAAGGAAGCGCGTGGTGTGCAGGATCGCCTGCAGTTCCGAGATCTGCTCGTCGCGCCCGAAGAAGGTGCGACTGTCCTGCGCGAAGAACGGACGCAGGCCGACGTACGGGTTCGGCTGGGAGGGAATGGTCACCCTAGGATCCCTTGAGCAGGGCGTCCACCGCGGCGGGATCGAACCCGGCGCTGTTGCGCGCCACCGGCATGTTGTTCGCGAACTGGAGGTCCTGCTCGCTCTTCTCGGGCGCGCCCACGTAGAGGGTGATCCGCGTCGGGAGGTTCTCGATGATCTTCTGCTGCACCGCGAGGAGGTACCGCGACGTGACCCATTGCGCGCCCACCTTGCCGTAGAAGAGGATCACCGCGGGATTGGTGCGCAGGTAGTTGCGGAACCGCTCCTCGGCGACCTTCGGATCCCCCATGGTGGGGCGGTACTCGACGCGCACCCCCTTGCTCTCCAGGTACTGGATGAGCGGCTCCACCTGGTCGAGGTCCTCCTTGTGCACGTCGATGTACGCGGCAAGCCCCGGCGTGGCCACCGCATCACGCAGCGCCGCCTCGGCCGCGCGCGTGCGCGAGAGCAGCACCTGGTCGCGGCGCTCCACGATCGCCTCGGCCATCTTGGTGAGCCGTGTGCGATGAAACTCCAGCTCGTTGCGGTCGCGATCACTCCCCTCGAGTTGCGCGAGGAACTTGCCGTACTCCGTGGCCGGGTCGATCGCGGCGGAATCGTTCACCAGCACGAGCTGCGGCTTCTGCAGCTGCGCGCCGAGCAGGAACTGGCGGATCGGGAAGGTCGGCGGCGCGCCGGGAGCCTCGGCGGACGCGCCCTCGAGCAGGTCACCCGGGGTCTCGTTGAAGATGTGCACGAACAGGTCGGCGCCCTTCGCCAGCTCGCGGAGGCGCGCCTCATGACCGGCCTCGGCGTACTCGTCGGGATTGTCCTGGTTGGGGACGCTCGTCAGCACCTCGATCCCCTTCTGCGCGAGGTCCTTGATGAGTTGCGGGCGCACGCGCTGCGTGAAGGTGCCGGTGATCGCCGTTGCCGCGAGGAAGACGCGGAACGGGGCCGCGCCCGCCGCCGCCGATTGTGCGACCATTGCCGCCGAGGGCGTGAGACGGGCCGGCGCGGTGCCCGCGGTCGTTGTGGCGCGCGCCGTGTCGGCCGCCACGGCGGTCGCCTGCGCCACCTGCGCCACCTGCGCTACCTGCGCCGCCTGGACGCCCGCCGACACGCGCTGGGCCTCGATGTCCGCGGTGAGGCTGAAGATCACGCCGTGCTTGGGACGGAGGAACAGCACCGGCGTCGCCCACTCGGTGTCCGTGCCGTCGTACAGCATGGCGCGCGCCTCGGCCACGGCGCGGTCCACCGACATGCCGCTGGCCACCCGCTTGTAGAACGTGGAGGCGAAACGGATGGCCGCCTTGTCGGAGATGGGATACTGCATGGCAACCACCGACGGGATGCCGCCCGCCAGCAGGGCCGCCGCCACGCCGCCGAACGGATTGACCTCGCCCCGTGCGCCGGTGGTGGCCGTCTTGCACGCGTTCAGGAAGACGAGCTGCGGAGCCGCGCGTTCGAGCAGCACGCGCAGCTGTTCGCCCTCGACGCGATCCGGGGTGCCGTCGTCGTGCTCCAGCAGGATCGCCCCGCGCCCCGTGGTGGCGTCGAAGTCGCCGTGCCCCATGAAGTGCACCACGTGGTAGCGCGGTGACGCCTCGGCCAGCGCGTCGGCGATTGCCTCGCGCGTGGCCCGCACCGTGGCGCCGAACGACACGCCGCGTGGCTCGCCGCCGAACGCCTGGATGATGTGTTCGCGCTCCGCCTTCAGGTTGAGCGCCGCCGTGCCGCTCGGATTGCTCACCACGAACAGGATGCGGAGCGGCGGCTCGAACGCGAGCGGCGGCGACTCGTCCATGACGTCGATGGTGCGGACGAGCACCGACTTCTTGCCGAACGCCAGCGGCGTGTCGCCCGCCCCGGTGTTGGGGGTGAGGATCTCCCATGGCAGCGCCGCGAGCGCGGCCGCCTCGTCACTCGCCGTGAGGTTGAGCCGCACGCGCACCCCCCGGTCCGAGCTGGCCAGCACGTCGCGGAGCAGGTCGCCCACGCGACCCGAGAACAGCTGCTCGAACAGCTTCTGTCCCAGCGCCCGCACGTCGGGGCGCACCGCACCGGCCACCGGCGACTCGCGCTCGGCCTCGCGCGACGTCCCCGCCATCCCCCGCGTCATGCTCGCGAGGTCCAGCAGCTCCGGCGGCAGGGTCAAGTGCCCGGTCGCGCTGGAATTGTCGGTCTCGGCGGTGACCTCGAACGTCGGTCCCTTGCCGAGAATCCGGATCGTCAGGTTCTTGTCCATGTCGCTCGTTCGGGTCGCCAAGGGCGCACGGTCATGCCGTGAGCCATTGTACAAGCTGCACGTGGGTGGCTGGCACCGACAGGTACTCGAGGTGCGGCACCCCTCCGGTTCCCTCGAGGCGCAGGGTGTCGGTCACGGGAAACATCGCCGACCCGTTGCTCCCCGCCGTCCCCGCCGCCGGGACAAGGAGGTCGTTGGCCTCGCCGAAGATCGAGTTCAGCGACTTCTCGGCGACCAGGCTGAGCAGGGCGCCCTTGTCGGGAGTGAAGGCGGAATCCACGGCGAAGTAGCGCGTGTCGGGACTCGCGCTGCGCGGTCCCGCGTTGAGCGCCTTGAGGAAGTCGCTGCCGGCCTTCATGGCCATCAGGCCATCGAGTCCCTTGGTCGAGCCCACGGCCAGCGTCTTCACGGTCGTGATCACCCCGTCGAGGATCTCCGTGGGGGGCAGCCCCGGCACGCAGCAGACGGCGGTCGAGAGCACGTCCACGAGTACCCCCAACCGTGCCGGATCCACGAGGCGGCTGCCGGCGTTCGGCGTGCCCATCATCACGACGCGCCGCACGGCGAGAGTACGATCACCCAGGGCCAGCTCCGCCGATCGCTCGGCCAGGGCGCGGGCCACGAGCCCCCCGCGCGACATCGCCAGCACGTCGAGGTCGAGTTTCACGCCGGCAGGCAACCGCCGCGCGAACTCCTTCGCGTTCTCGAGCGGATCCGCACTCAACGTGTGGTGGTCGAAGGCGATGATCCGTCCGCCGTACGCGGCATCGAGCTGAGCCATCACCGCCGGTGGCAGCACGGCAAACGCGCCGGCGGCGCGGGCCAGCGGCCCGTGCAACAGCAGCAGGGCGCGCCCCTGGCCCATGCGCGCCCAGTCGTCGGTGGTCATCTCCCCGTCGCGGATGGCCGTGGGCGAGGCGGATCGCACGGGCCGAAGCGCATACGGACGCTTGGCCGTCTCCCACTGGTGGGCGAGGAACTCGCCCACGGCGCCGAGGATCGGGTCCGTGAATGGCGCGACGAGAAGGGAGACCATCTTGATCGCCGCGCCGGTGACCGTGACGCCGCGCGTGCCCGCCTCGCTCGCCTCGCCGGGGGTCCCGGGGGTCACCGGCAGCACGAAGCGCTGGGTGGCCGCCGGTGCGGCGTTGGTGCTGCGCTCGGCCGACGCCGCCTGCGGCAGGTGCCAGCTCACGAGGCCGCGCTCGTCGGTGGTCACCACCACCTGCATCATGTCGCGCGGCGGCGCGGGCACGTCGAGCGTGATGCTGGCGCTCCCGCGCGTGGCGCCCTGCGCGCCGCCCAGGTTGGAGAGGGCAATCGTGCGCGCCACGGTGATCCCCTGCGCGTCGAGGGCGCCGAGCAGCGGGCTCGCGCCGCCTAGCGAGGGCGCGGCGCCCGATGTCACCTGCGCCGTGCCTGTGGCTCCCGTGGCGGTCAGCGTGGCGCCGGCCAGCACGGCCGGGGCGCCGGCCAACTCCGCCGTCCGGCGGCGCCGGATCACGAACGAACGATCCACCGTGGTCCAGTCCCCGAGGTCGGCGATCGGCGCTTCGCGCTCGGGCTCGCGGGTCGCCGGCCGACTGAGCGCCGTCTGGAAGAGGAGCTGCAGCGCGGAACCGCCGCCACGCATCCCCTCGTTCTCGAGGAACTCGAACGACGTTTCCGCCGATGTCACGAAGAGCCGGAACGTCTCGATCCCTTCCGTGCGCGGCACGCCAGGTCCGGCGGCGCTGAACGGAAAGATGTCCGGCAGCTTGAACCGGATCCGCTCCCCCGGCTTGGTGAACAGGTCCACCGACTTGCCCGGGGCCAGCTTCTGGTTCGCCCCGGCCACGGTGGGGTACAGTCGCTCCACCTTGCCGCCCGCGCCGAAGTCCAGGACGTTGACGTACACGTCGGCGTCGGCCGTGCTCGTGAGGCGGAGCCCCACGAAATCGCG
>JANLSF010000351.1:0-1574 GCA_031362285.1 Gemmatimonadota bacterium
CGGCCAGGCCCCCTGCCAGGGCGATGCCGGCGGCAATCGCGACGTAACCGCTTGCGCCCCACACGAGCGTGCGACGAAGGCCGGTGTCGGCCGCCGGGTGCGTGATGGACGGCGCTGTGGCCGGGTCGTGCGCGCGCACACCGGCCACGACCTGCGCCAGTGCCACGAGGCCCGCGCCGATCATCATGCCGTGCGGCACGTAGTGCGCCGAGAGCGACACGCCGGCGACCGTCTGGCTGTAGCCGCTGGCGAGCAGGCCCACGCCGAACATCGACAGCGCCCAGGCGTTGCCGATGAAGGCGGTGCCAAACGCCGCCATGGGCAGTGCCAGCCATGCGCCAAGCGCGCCGCACGCGACACTCGCCGCGAGCACCCGCGCGTGCCGGCCGCCCAGATCGCCGGCGCGAATTGCTTCGGCCGCCGCCAGCCCCGGCGGCCAGGCGCCGCTGGCCGGGAACACGCGGCTGCCGAACATCCGGTAGAGCAGCCAGGCGTCGAGGAACATGGCCGCGGCCACCCCCGCCAGCATGGGCATCACGAGATCCATGCGCCCCAGCAGGTACGGCACGCCGATTGGCAACAACAACGAGTTGGCCGCGCCGAACGTGGCGGCCGACATGGCGCTCTGCGCCAGATTCTGCGCGTGCACCGACCGGAACGCGCGCAGGCCAGGCACCGGCAGGCGGCCGAGCATCATCGCCAGCAAGGCGCCAATCAGCGACGTGTTGGGCGTGACGCCCAGTGACGTCAGCAACTGAACGCCCACGACGGCTCCCGTGGCGCTGATGAGCACGAGCGGCAGCAAGAGCGCCGGCGCGAACGTGCGCGGGTGCGGGTCGGTACTGGTCGGCGTCGCCCGTGGGCGCTCGTCGACAGACTGACGCTCCATCACGATCCTGGGATGGCCGGCATGGACACTGGCGGCGTCTGCACCGCCTGCATGATACCAGCCGCCGCACGAGCACCGGTCGGCCGGTCGCGACGATGCCGACGTCGGCTAGAATCGCGGCCATGCCCCTCCGCACGGTCGGCTGCGTGCTCGTGCTGCTCGTCCTGCCCGCCTGGCCTACGTCAGCGCAGACCTCGGCCATTCGCTTCGGCCGTCTGTGGGATGGCACCCGCGTCGTCATCGACGCAGTCGTGGTCGTCGACGGCGATCGCATTCGCGCCGTCGGCAGCGGCGACGCGGCCGTACCGGGCGGCGTCGCCGTAGTCGATCTTCGCCCCTATACGGCCCTTCCCGGGCTCATTGACGTCCACACCCACATCACCTACTTCTGGGACCGCACGCCTGGCACGCGCCCACGAGGGCAGCGGCGACTGCCGGCCGTCACGGTGTTCCTGGCACAGGAGAACGCCCGCAAGACGCTCGAAGTCGGCGTGACCACCGTGCGGGATCTGAACGCCAATAGCGACATGGACCTCGCCATGCGCGAACTCACCGCGTCGGGCGCCATGATCGGCCCGCGCATCTTCGCGTCGGGGCCGGGCCTGTCGGCGCGCGTCGGCGCCGCGCCCGATCTCGCCGCGATGCAGGCGCTGGTAGCGGAGCGGGTGAAGGCCGGCGTGGACTG
>JANLSF010000373.1:0-4181 GCA_031362285.1 Gemmatimonadota bacterium
CGGGTGAGGCCGAGCGCGGTGGATGCATCGGCCGCTTCGTCGATCGCGTCGCTGGCGTCGAACATCTTCGCGGGGAGGGCACTGGAGCGTGCGAGGGCGGCGGTGTCGCAGGGCACTTCGAGGTACGTGGTGACGCGGCCGCCGTAGCGTTCCTGCACCTGCTGCCAGGTGGGGCCCGCTGCGCATTGGGCGCTCCGCCGCTCGGCCGCCGCCTTGAGCCACCGTTGCACGATCGCGCGCCGCTCCTTGACCGGCACGGAGTTGAGCGAGTCCCACTTGATCCCCGTGGGGGTGCCGGCGGGAGCGGGAGCCGGCGCCTCGCCGTTCACCGACTCGTAGCGGAACTTCTCCTCGAGCGCGACCGGGAGCCGTCCGATGTTCAGCCGCACCGTCCCGGTGGCGAGGTGCGAGCGCGGCAGCCAGAACCGTCCTTCGAAGAGTGAACTCTCGATCGAGATCATCGACAGCTCGGCCCGGAGCGGCAGGGCGACCTGTCGGACGAGGAAGGGGATGGTGGAACGCCCTTCGTCCACCGACCTCCGGATGTTGGCCGTGAGGTCCGCCTCGGCAGCCAGCCGGTAGGTGGCCCTCACCAGCTGGGCGCTCTCGTTGTCGAACCAGAACGAACCCACGAACACGTTGTACTTGGGCGCGCGCGGGGTCACCCGGAGCTCGCGAAGCAGGAGTGTGCGCCCGCCGGGCAGGCTCATCTGGACCGAATCACCGATCGCGTAGGTGTAGTAGGCCTCGCTCCCGGTAGCCCAGGGGTGCACCACCCGCGTTTCGTCCACTTCTTCGCGCACCACGCTGGAACCGCCGATCCAGAGTGTCTCGCTCCCCGGGAAGTACGGGAACGGCACCGAGTTGCCGCCGCTGATCTTCCCCGGCGCCAGGGGGCTCGCCTCGCGGAGGCCGGTCACGGTCACGCGCGCACCGGTAGCACGCCCCCACTCCACGCGGCCGCTCGCCTCCTGCCGGTAGAGCGTCTTTTCGAGCCCCACTTCGCGGAAGCCAAGTGACACGGTGGCACGGCGATACGACGTGGCGCGGTAGGCGATCAGGGCGCTGTCCACCTGCAGGCGGGCGGCCCGGGCGCGCACCACCAGCGAACGGGCCGCCGAGTCGCGGAAGGCGGACCCGTCCATGGCGGCCGTCACCGCCACGCGACGCGCGGCACGCGCCGTGTCGGCCGCGGGGCGATCGGGGGCCTGGCCGGCCAGCGAGGCTGGAACGACCGAGAGCCAGAGGGTGCGGAGCAGCGTGCGCGCGGTCATCGTCCCCGTTGTACGCCCGTGGGGGGGGTGACAGTTCCTGACCCGCCAACAGGTCGGCCTCGGGAACCGTAGTAGTTGGCTGACCCGTCGCATCACGGCCACGGGCCCCCCACCCTGACCCATCCTACCCCATGCGTCGTCTGCTTGTGGGCGCGCTGCTTGCCTCCGCCCTGTCCGTTTCGGCCGGCGCCCAGCAGCGTTCGCTCGACTCCGCGACCATCGCCGCCCTCCGCTGGCGCAACGTCGGTCCCGCCAACATGAGCGGCCGCATCGCCGACATCGAGGGCCTCCCCTCCCCGTCGAAGACGTTCTACGTGGCCGCGGCCGCGGGCGGCCTCTGGAAGACGGTCAACGCCGGCACGACGTTCCAGCCGATCTTCGACAACGAGCGCGTGATCTCGATGGGCGACATCGCGATCGCCCCGAGCGACACGAACACGCTCTACGTCGGCACCGGCGAGCCGAACTCGCGCAACTCGATCTCCCCGGGCGGCGGCGTCTACTAGAGCACCGACGGCGGCAAGTCGTGGAAGTTCATGGGGCTCAAGGAGACCGAGCACATCGGGCGCGTGATCGTGCATCCGCGGGACCCGAACACCGTGTACGTGGCCGCCCTCGGCGCCGCGTGGCGCTCCAACAAGGAGCGCGGCCTCTACAAGACCACCGACGGCGGCACCACCTGGCAGCTCGTCAAGTTCGTGAGCGACAAGGCGGGCTTCATTGACGTGGCGTTCGACCCGCGTGATCCGAACGTGATCTGGGCCTCGAGCTACGAGCGGCAGCGCGGCCCCTACTTCCTCCAGTCCGGCGGCCCGGGCTCGGCGCTCTGGAAGAGCACCGACGCCGGCGCGACGTGGACCAAGGTGGAGGGGAACGGCTTCCCGACGCAGTTGAAGGGGCGCATCAACATCGCCATCTCGCTGTCGAAGCCCGACGTCATGTACACGATGGTCGAGGCGGACACGATGCCGAACAGCGTGAAGGACGCGACGAAGAAGCCGCAGACGCGGCCGAGTGGCCTCTATCGCTCGCAGGACGGCGGCAAGACGTGGGAGAAGACCAACGGCGACAACGTGCGCCCCTTCTACTACAGCCAGGTGCGGGTGGACACGAAGAACTCCGACCGCGTGTACTGGTCGTCGACGCCGGTCAAGTTCTCCGATGACGGCGGCAAGACGGCGCGGAACGCGACCGTGGGCGTCCATGTCGACCATCACGCCATGTGGATCGACCCCAACGATCCCGAGCACTTCATCGTCGGCAACGACGGCGGCATCGCGCAGACGTGGGACCGCGGCGGCACGTACGACCTGATCAACACCTTCGCCATCGGCCAGTTCTACAACGTCTCGTTCGACATGCAGGTGCCGTATCGCGTGTGCGGCGGGCTGCAGGACAACGGGTCGTGGTGCGCCACGTCGAAGCGGCGCGGTGGCATCACCAACATGATGTGGTACAACATCGGCGGCGGCGACGGCTTCGGCACGGCGCAGGATCCCACCGACCCCAACATCCTCTACTCCACGTCGCAGGGGGGCAACATCGGGCGCGTGAACTACGCCACCGGTGAGCGCACCTCGCTGGTCAAGCCGCAGTACCGCGGCCGCTACATGGACATGGAGGACTCGATCATCGTCGAGCGCGGCGACACCGCGCAGCCCGAGGCGCCGGTGGTCAAGAAGCGCATTGCCGAACTGCGCACCCGGCAGAAGCAGGATTCGATCGACCTCGACCTCCGCTTCAACTGGAACACGCCGTACTTCATCTCGCCGCACTCGGCCACGGTGCTGTACGTGGGCGCCAACCGGGTGCTCAAGAGCACGCAGCGCGGCGACAACCTGTTTCCGATCTCGCCCGACCTCACGACGCGCGACACGATGCGCATCCGCATCTCCACCAAGGTCACCGGGGGCATCACGCCCGACGTGACGGGCGCGGAGACCTACAGCACGATCGTGTCGCTGACCGAGTCGCCGATCCGCCCCGGGATCCTCTGGGCCGGGACCGACGACGGCAAGGTGTGGTACACGAAGTCCGATGGCGGGAGCTGGGAGGACGTGAGTGGTCGCTTCCCCGGCGTGCCGAAGAACACGTACGTGTCGCGCATCGAGGCCTCGGCCCACGACAGCGCGACGGTGTACGTGACGTTCGACAACCATCGCAACGGCGATTTCGCGCCGTACGTGTACGTGTCCACCGACTGGGGGAAGACGTTCAAGTCGATCGCGAACAACCTGCCCACGGGCGGCCCGGACTTCGTGTACGTGATCCGCGAGGACATGCACAACCGCGACCTGCTGTTCGTGGGCACCGACGTGGGCGCGTACGTGTCGGTGGATCGTGGCCAGAGCTGGCAGCGGTTCATGTCCGGCCTCCCCACGGTGCCGGTGAACGACCTGCGCATCCACCCGCGCGATCACGAGATCATCGCCGGCACGCACGGCCGCGCGATCTGGATTGCCGACATCGCGCCGCTCGAGCAGATCACGAAGCAGGTGGCCGAGAAGCCGGTGCACTTCTTCGCCCCGGCCACGGCGTACCAGTACGGGCAGCCGCTGATCGGCACGCAGATGGGCGGCGGCGGTGGCGGCGAGGGGCACAAGCTCTTCCAGGCCAACGGCGGCAACTACGGCGCCGACCTGTGGTATCGCGTGACGAACGGCGTGTCCTCCACGCGCGCCAGCATCAAGATCGTGGACGCGAGCGGCGACACGATCCGCACGCTCACGGGTCCGGGCGCCACCGGGTTGCACCGCGTGGCGTGGGACTTCCGCGGCAAGGCGGCCAGCCCGAAGCCGCTGTCACCGGCGGGCATCCGTGATTCCATCACGCGCGCGCGGAAGATCGTGGCCATCCTCGACTCGGTGGAGAAGGCCGGGACGATGGACAAGGCGATGGTTGATCGCG
>JANLSF010000422.1:0-1840 GCA_031362285.1 Gemmatimonadota bacterium
GGAGGAACTCAAGCGGCGCCTGGCCTCCGACACGCGCCGCGAGGAGCAGCTGGCGCCGCTCCTCGGCGAGGTGCGCGCCACGGTACGCCGGCTGGAGGGAGCGGGCGACGCGCTGCGTCGCGCCCTCAAGCCGCCGAGCGACGCGGGCGCCCTCGTGCGCTGGCTCGAGTTCCGTGGCAAGCCGAGCGACGGCAACGTGGTGGCGAGCGCGGTGCCGCTCGACCTCGAGGCGATGCTGCGCGATGACCTGTTCGGCCGGCTCACCACCACCGTGATCACCAGCGCGACGCTCACCACCGGCGGACGGTTCGCCTTCACGCGCGGCCGGCTGGGGCTCGCCGACGTGGACCCGGCGCCGGTGGAGAAGCGGCTCCCGTCCCCCTTCGACTACGCGTCGCAGTCGCTGCTGGTGCTCCCCACCGACCTGCCGGCGCCGAACGTGGACGCGGCCGGGCACCGCCTGCGCGTGCAGCAGATCCTGTCGGACCTGATGGCGGCGAGCGACGGGGGGTGCTTTGCCCTGTTCACGAGCCACAAGGAAGTCCGCGAGGCCGCGGCCGCGCTCCGCGCCGAAGGGCTCGACCGGCGCTGGAAGCTGCTGGTGCACGGCGAGGGGTCGCGCCACGAACTGCTGCGCCAGTTCCGCGACAACGGCGATGCGGTGTTGCTGGGCACGGCCTCCTTCTGGGAGGGGGTGGATGTGCCCGGGCGCGCGCTCCGCGCCATCCTGATCGCCAAGCTCCCCTTCCGCGTGCCCACGGAACCGATCACGGCCGCGCAGTGCGAGCGGATCGAGGGGGCCGGGGGCGACTCGTTCCGGGAGTACATGCTGCCGCACGCCGCGCTCCGGCTGACCCAGGGGTTCGGGCGGCTCATCCGGTCGGGGACCGACCGCGGGGTCGTGGTGCTGGCCGACCCGCGGGTGGGCACCAAGGCGTACGGGCGGGACATGCTGGCGGGGCTCCCGCCGGCGCGGCGGTTGGCGGGGGCTTGGCAGCGACTCCGATCAGAGATTGAGTCGTTCTTCGCCCAAGCGCTGTAAATCATTCTCCTGCGAGCACCCGTCCTCTTCGAATGCGGTCCCGCCCGGTCTAAGTCCAGCGCCTCTTGCTTTCTCTCCGGGATGAGGACGGCGACATCAACCGAAGCGGTTGTTCCGCAACACGATCCATGGCAGAGTTGTCAATCGCATGTCCCCACAGTCGGGTCAACACGAGTCCCGAGAGCACGAATCCGAACTCTCGGAATCGGTGCCGATTGCATAGCTCAGATTGATTCAAGGAGATGTCTTTCCGGAAAGTTCCGCGCCCGGGCGCAGTCGCCAGATGTCAAACTGCCCTGCCTGGTTCGAGGAGAAGTAGATCCATCCGTCCCGACCCCAAGAAGGGTGAATCGCTGTCCCCGTTCCATCAGTAAGCTGCACAAGTCCCGAACCATCTGGCTGGATGACATACAAGTTGAATCGACCTGAAAGCGCTCGAGTCTCGGGGTTGAATCCCTTGTCGGGCTTCTCCTGCCCTCGATTCGAAGCGAAAATGAGAAAGCGGCCATCGGGAGACCAGTGTGGATCCGAATTGTCACTTTCGCCTGACGTGATCTGGGTCACTCCAGTACCCGACTGCGGGTCGAGCGTGAAGATGTGCGCCCTTCCATTACTGATTCTTACAAATGCAAGTTGCTTGCCGTCGGGAGAAAAGGCCGGCTTCACTCCCTCACCGAACAGCGTGAGACTTGATCCGTCGACGTTGGCCGTCGCAATCGTCCATGTCCCTCGAAGCCCAACTCCGCCGCGCATGAATGTTGAGAATGCCACCGTTCGACCGTCGGGCGAGACAGACGG
>JANLSF010000423.1:0-1998 GCA_031362285.1 Gemmatimonadota bacterium
GTTGGCGAAAGTGCGCGGCAGCCACAGGGTGACATCCCAAACGCCGGAGGGTCAGTACCAGGCGCTGGAGAAGTACGGACGCGATCTCACCGAAGTCGCCCGCGCCGGCAAGCTCGACCCCGTGATCGGCCGCGACGAGGAGATCCGGCGCGTCATCCAGGTGCTCTCGCGGCGCACCAAGAACAATCCCGTGCTCATCGGCGAGCCCGGCGTGGGCAAGACGGCCATCGTCGAGGGGCTCGCCCAGCGCATCGTGAACGGCGACGTGCCCGAGGGGCTGCGCAACAAGCAGCTGCTCTCCCTCGACCTGGGCGCGCTCATCGCCGGCGCCAAGTTCCGCGGCGAGTTCGAGGAGCGGCTCAAGGCGGTGCTCAAGGAGATCGTCGATGCCCAGGGGCAGTTCGTGATCTTCATCGACGAGTTGCACACGCTGGTCGGTGCGGGCAAGGCCGAAGGCGCCATGGACGCGGGCAACATGCTCAAGCCCATGCTGGCGCGCGGGGAGTTGCGCGTGGTCGGAGCGACCACCCTCGACGAGTACCGCAAGTACGTGGAGAAGGATGCCGCGCTCGAGCGCCGCTTCCAGCCCGTGTACGTGGGGGAGCCGAGCGTCGAGAACACGATCGCCATCCTGCGCGGGTTGAAGGAGCGCTACGAGGCCCACCACGGCGTGCGCATCACCGATGGGGCCGTGGTGGCGGCGGCCACGCTGTCGCACCGCTACATCGGCGACCGCTTCCTCCCCGACAAGGCCATCGACCTCGTGGACGAGGCGTCGAGCCGGCTGCGCATCGAGATCGACTCCATGCCGCAGGAGATCGACGAGGTGGAGCGGCGCGTCGTGCAGCTGCAGATCGAGCAGACCGCCCTCGCCAAGGAGAAGGACACCCCGTCACGCGAGCGGAAGGCGGCCATCGAAAAGGAACTCGCCGCACTCCGCGAACAGTCCACGCAGATGAAGGCGCAGTGGCAGCAGGAGAAGGAGACGCTGGGTGCCGTGGGCAAGGTCAAGCAGGAGCTCGAGCACGCGCGAAGCGAGGCCGACAAGGCCACGCGCGCCGGCGACCTCGAGCGCGCCGCGAAGATCACCTATGGCGAGATCCCCGCGCTCGAGCGGCGCATGAAGGAGGCCGAGCTCCTGCTCAAGTCGAACGACGGCCGCCCCCGCTTCCTCAAGGAGGAGGTCGGGGCCGACGACATTGCCGAAGTCGTGGCGAAGTGGACCGGCATTCCCGTCACGCGGATGATGGAGAGCGAGAAGGCGCGCCTCGCGCAGCTGGAGGCGCACCTGGGCACCCGCGTGGTCGGGCAGCTGGAGGCGCTCGAGGCGGTGAGTGACGCCGTGCGGCGGTCGCGTGCCGGGCTCCAGGATCCGAACCGGCCGATCGGCTCGTTCATCTTCCTTGGTCCCACCGGCGTGGGGAAGACGGAGACGGCGAAGGCGTTGGCCGAGTTCCTGTTCGACGACGAGCACGCGATGGTGCGCATCGACATGTCGGAGTACATGGAGAAGCACGCCGTGGCGCGGCTGATCGGCGCGCCCCCGGGATACGTGGGCTTCGAGCAGGGTGGGCAGCTCGTGGATGCCGTGCGCTCGCATCCGTACTGCGTGGTGCTGCTCGATGAAATCGAGAAGGCGCATCCGGACATCTACAACATTCTGTTGCAGGTGATGGATCACGCGACGCTCACGGACAACACCGGGCGCAAAGCGGACTTCCGGAATACGGTGCTGATCATGACGTCGAACGCCGGCTCACGCGAGATGAGCGCGAAGTCGATGGGATTTGTCGACGCGGTCGGTGGCAAGTCTGGCCAGTCCAAGGCCGCGCTCGAGCGCGTGTTCAGTCCGGAGTTCCGTAACCGGCTCGACGCGATCGTGACGTTCGGCAGTCTCACGCCGGCCGTCATGGAAACCATCGTCGAGAAATTCATCCTGCAGCTCGAAGCGCAGTTGTCCGAGCGTCACGTGGCGATCACGTTAACGTCGGCAGCTCG
>JANLSF010000492.1:0-12364 GCA_031362285.1 Gemmatimonadota bacterium
GATGGCCTGGGGAAACGTGGTCGCCTGGAGCATGGCGGGGACGAGCGGCCACAGCGGCCTGCCAAGGTGTTCCACCTCCATCAGGAACGGGTGTCCGATGTAGGGACGCGTGTGCAGCGAGACGTTCGGTTGCTCGTACCACACCTGCCAGTAGGGCAGCGCGGCGGGCGGTGTCTGGTTCAAGGGCGTGCGGAAGTAGCTCGCACGGCACGAGCGTCGGTCCTATGCTCCCGGCTCGCGCGATGCCCGATAGCGCTGCATCGCCCGGTCGAACCGCGTCACCGTTGGCCCGATCAGAGGCCGATACAGGTAGCGCAGCAGCCAACCCGGCACCCACTGCCCGCGCTCCTCGAGCGCGACCCTCGCCCGCGGATGCACCATGAACCGAAAACCGAACGGTCGGTAGTTCGCGCTCGTCCGCCAGAACTCGATGCGATCCAGGTGCTTGACGCTCTTGTAGGCGTAGTGCGCCGGCGCCACGAGGCGGAGGGGGGCGCCGTGCTCGATGGGCAACGGCTGCCCGTTCAACCGGTCGGCGAGCAGCACGTCGGGCGCCAGCAAGTCGTCGAGTGGCAGGCTCGTACGTGCGCCGTCCTGGCCGCGCAGCACCACGAAGGTCGCGTCGGCGGCCGGGCCGGCGAGCGGCACCACGACCTGCCGGTAGAAGTCGGCGAATCGGACGCCGCTCCACGCCACGCCGCGGTGCGTCCACGTCGTCACGCAATGAAAGTCCGACTGCTGCTCGACGCGCGCGACCTGCGCGAGTTCGGGCCCGACCTCGAGCGGACGCTCGACATCGCCGCCAAGCTGGATGCGGATCGCGTCGAGTCTCGCGGGAAAGCGCTCGGCGAACGGGGTCAGGCCGAAGCGCGGAAACCCCTCGATTGCACGCTGGCCCGGCGGGAGCGCCGGCGTCATGCCCCGCGGCGTCCCGCCCCGCCGGTCACTTCGCCGCCTTCCGCGGCAAGGTCCGCGCCAAGCCGGTCGACCAGGCGATCCACGTGCCCAGCTGCGCGTCCTCGGCCAGCCCGGCTTCGTCCACGAAGACATACCCCTTCATCGGACGACCGGTGAAGTTCATGGCGCGCACGTGCGGAAGGGCCAGCGCCTCCTGGTGACGCTCGGGCCCGACGCGGACCATCAGCGTCGAGCCGAGCACGCCCACGAACATGTTGCCGTGGAGCATGAAGCAGAGGCCGCCGAACATCTTGCGCTCCGTGATCCCCCGCGTGTCGCCGAGGATGTCCCGGATGCGGTGCGCCAGCCCTTCGTCGAACGCCACGGCCGACGTTCCTACCGCCCTACCAGTGCCAGCACCCGCAGCGGGCTCCCGCTCCCGTTCACCAGCTTGAGCGGCGCCGCGATCACCACGCAGCCCACGGGCGGCAGCCGGTCGAGGTTGCACAGCGAGGCGAGGCCGAACTTCCCGGCACCGTGCATGATCGTGTGATTGGGGAACGGAGGAGTGAATCCGCCGGCCTGTCCGGCATCGGTGCCGATCGTCTCCACGCCCACGCCGAGCACGTTGCGCTCGTGCGCGAGGAACTCCGACGACCGCTGGTGAAAGCCGGGCGTGTGCGGACCGGTCGCATCGGCGTTCACGAAGGCGGCGCCGGATCGCTTGCTCCAGTCGGTGCGCAGCAACACCCACGCCCCGGCGGGAATGCGCCCATGCGTCCCCTCCCACGCCACGATCTGCTCCGGCGTGAGCAGGAAGTCGGGATTGGCCGCGCACTCGCGCGACACGTCTATCACGCACCCCGGCCCGACGAACCTGGCCGCCGGGATGGTGTCGGTCGTGTTCGCCGGCAGGTCCTTGCCCGTCACCCAGTGGATGGGCGCATCGAAGTGGGTGCCGGTGTGCTCGCCCATCGTGATCGTGTTCCAGTACCAGCCGGGGCCGTGCTCGTCGTAGCGTGAGATCACTTGCATGCTGACGCCGGGCGAGGGCGCGAACATCGGCGGAAGCGCGATCACCTGCGTGTCGGCGCCCAGGGGAATCGTGAGGTCGATGACCTGCACACTGCCGTCGGCGAGGTCGGCGGCGAGCTTGAGGAGCGTCTGTGACATGGGAGGAGCGACGGAGGAAGTGTGAATTACAGGGAGCGCAGGTGGCGCGCGAACTGGAACCGGTTCTCGAGCAGGGCGAGGTCGGTGACGAAGGCCGCGGGTCCGACGGCATCGACCTTGGCCACGAGCGTCGTGAGGTCGGGCGCGGCGAGCGCGGCGTCGAACGCGGCCACGAAGGCCTCGAGGGTGCGCACCGTCGCGGTGCGCGGCACGCCCGCCGCGGCCGCCATGCCGGCAATGTCGCTGCCGGTCGCCGTGGCCGTGGGAAAGCCGCCCACCGACAGCAGCGACTCGTTGTCGAACACCACGTGCGTGAGGTTGCCGGGGCGGTAGCGCGCGAGCGTGGTCAGTCCCCCCAGGTTCATCAGCACCGAGCCGTCGCCGTCGAACACCACGACCTTCTGCCCTGGCTTGGTCAACGCGATGCCAAGTCCCACCGAGGAGGCGAGCCCCATGGCGTGCTGCAGGTAGAAGAAGTTCGGCCGGTGCCCCACCGCCTGCAGCTCGGCGGCCACGGCGCCCATGATGGTCACCACCACGCAGTCGGCGAGGCGGGCGTGGATGGCGGTGATCGCGTCGATGCGCTTCATGCCTCCTCCCACATCAGGTCGCGCCCGAGCAGCAGCGCCACGGGGCGGTTGGCGGCATGCGCCAGCGTGAACGCCTTGGCAATCCGGTGCGCCACGTGGTCCCTCGACTCGAGCGTGTCGTACGGAATGCGCAGTGCGTCGAGCACGGGGATGGTCACCAGGCCGCCTTCCGTCTGCCAGGGGTCCTTTTCGCCGAACCAGCCGCGGTGCGAGATCAGCATCACCAGCGGAATGCGGTACAGCTGCGCGCACGAGACGATGCCGTTGACGGACTGCAGGAAGCCGTGGTTCTGCATCAGCATCACCGACCGTGCGCCGGCCAGGTGCGCGCCCGTCGAGATGCCCACCCCTTCTTCCTCCTTCGACAGACGCACCAGCGTCATCGCCGGGTCGTCCTCGGCCATCCGGATGAGGTGCACGAGCCACGTTTCGGGGAGCGCCGAGACGAGCGACACCCCGCATGCCGTGAGGGCGTCGTAGATGACGCGCGACGCGTCGACCGAGACGGGCATGGGGACCGGGTGGCGAGGCTGGACAGGGGAGTGCCGAGGCTGTCTACTATACCGCGCCGAGTCCGCGCGCACCACCACGCCCGAGGGCGCCGCGATGCATCGTGTCCGGTGTCGCGACACCGACGTTCGTCACCGAAGGCCACTGATGCAGACGGTTCAACCCCGCTACGACCTCGCGGCGCTCCGGGCGCAGATTCCGCTCCTCGCGCACGCCATTCCGCTCAACAACTGCTCGCAGGCTCCGCTCACCGACGTGACCCGCGCGGCCGCGGACCGCTTCCTCGACGAGTGGAACCGGCAGGGGATGGACTGGGACGCGTGGATGGCGGAGGTGGAGGCGGCCCGGCGCGCCTTTGCCGCGCTGATCAATGCGGAACCGGGTGAGGTGGCGGTCCTTTCGTCCGTGTCGCATGCGGCGAGCGCGGTGGCCACGGCGCTGCGCTTCGATGACGGGCGCGACGTGGTGGTGGCCAGCGGCGCCGAGTTCCCGACGGTGGGCCATGTGTGGATGGCGCAGGAGCGTCGCGGCGCGCGCGTGCGGTGGGTGCCGGTGCAGGGCGGCGCAGTGCCCCTCGAAGGGTACGCGAGCGCGATCGACGAGCGGACGGCGATCGTGTCGTCGGCGCACGCGTACTACCAGAATGGCGCGCTGCAGGACGTGGCGGCGATCGCCCGGCTGGCGCGCGAGCGCGGAGCGCTCTCCTTCGTCGATGCGTACCAGTCACTGGGGGTCGTGCCGGTGGACGTGCGGGCGCTGGAGGTGGACTTCCTCGCCTCGGGGACGCTCAAGTACCTCATGGGGACGCCGGGCATCGCCTTCCTCTACGTGCGCCGCGAGATCATCGAACGGTTCGAACCGCTCATCACCGGCTGGTTCGGTCGCGTGAGTCCGTTCGCCTTCGATGCCACGCACCTCGACTGGGCGCACGCGGCCTCGCGGTTCGACAGCGGCACGCCGCCGCTCCTGCCGGCCTACATCAGTCGCGCCTCCATGGACTGGCTCGCGGGGCTCGGCGTGGACGCCATCCACGACTACACGCAGCACCTCTCGCGCCGGCTGGTGGAAGGCGCGCGCTCGCGCGGCCTCACGGTGCACGGGCCGGGGCTCGCCGCACCCAAGACGCCGAGCACGGCCATCGTCTGCGCGGACGCACACGGCGTCGAAGTCGCCCTCCGCGAGCGTGGCATCATCGCGTCCGCGCGCGGCCCGGCGATCCGCCTCGCCCCGCACGGCTACACCACGGAGGCCGAGATCGACCACGCCCTCGACACGCTGGCCGGAGTGCTCCATCCATGACCGACACGCGCGCCACCTTCGCGTCCCGCTTCGGCACGATCCTCACGATGATCGGCGTGGCCGTGGGACTCGGCAACGTCTGGCGCTTTCCCTACCTCGTGGGAAAGTTCGGCGGCGCCGCCTTCGTGGTGTTCTACGTGGTGGTGGCGGTCCTGGTCGGCGTGCCCGCGCTCGTGGCCGAGTGGACCGTGGGGCGCGAGACGCGACGCGGCACGCTGGGCGCCTTCGAGCGCGGCGGCTTCCCGCAGGGCAAGATCGTGGGCGGGCTCCTGTTCTGCGTCGTCGTGGCGGCCACGGCGTACTACACGAACGTGGTCGGCTGGGTGCTGTACTTCGGCCTGGCCTCCGTGGTGTCGGCCGTGGGCGTGGACCTGGGCCCGGACGCCATCCTGCCACCCGAGACGGGGTTCAACACCACCTCGTTCCTGCTGCAGGTGGCCTGCACCGGCGTGGTGATCGTGAGCTGCGCGGCGGTGCTCGAGGCCGGCGTCCGGAAGGGCATCGAGCGCGCCAGCGTCATCATCATGCCGGCGCTGTTCGTGATCCTGCTGGTGCTGATCGTGCGTTCGGTGACGCTCCCGGGCGCGGACGCCGGCCTGCACTGGTACATCGGCAAGTTCGCGTGGCGCGACGTCACTCCCGCCGTGATGGTGGCGGCCATGGGGCAGGCGATCTTCTCGCTCTCGCTGGGTGGCACCTTCATGGTCACCTACGGCTCATACATGGAAGAACGGGCCCCGTTGCTCGGTAGCGCCGTCTGGACCGTCTTCGGCGACACCGCGGCGGGGCTGATGGCCGGCTTCATCATCTTTCCCGCCGTCTTTGCCTTCGGCATGAATCCCGGCAGCGGCCCGGCCTCCTGTTCGACACCATCCCGAGGGTGTTCGCGCAGATGCCCGGCGGGGCGCTGTTCGGCGCGCTCTTCTTCTTCGGGCTCTTCGGGGCGGCCTACCTCTCCGACATCGCGGCCTTCGAGGTGCTCGTGGCCGGGCTCGTCGACAACCTCGGCATGGACCGCAAGCGGGCGGTGCGGCTCATGGCCGTGATCGTGGGCGTGGTGGCGCTCGTCCCGATGCTCAACCTCAAGGTGTTCGTGCTCTGGGACCTCACCTTCGGGTCGGGAATGCAGGCCCTGGGCGCGCTGCTCACCGTGCTGACCGCGGGGTGGTTCTTCAGGCGCGGCGCACTCCTGGAGCAACTGGGCGAGGCCGGTCCCGCGCGCACGGCGCTGGTGGTGTGCATCCGGTACCTCGTCCCGCTCGCCATGCTTGCCGTCGCGTCCTGGTGGCTGCTCACCGACGTGCTGCACGTGCTCAGCGCGGTCTAGACCCGCCTCTCGCGAACCACTCCCCCTTCTCCCTCACCTGCAGGCGTCCCATGTCACTCGACCTCAAGCAGTTCGTGGAGCACCACGATGGCATCTCCGTCATTCGCGGCGGGGAGACGATCCGGTCGTGGAATGGCATCCAGTACCAGGCCGGTCTCTCGGCCAAGAACACGAACGCGAAGCAACTGTCGATGAACATCGCCACCGTGCCGCCGGGCGCCGTGGCCTTCTCGCACGTGCACGTGGACTTCGAGGTCATGCTCTACATCCTGCACGGCCGCGTGCGGCACGAGTACGGCCACCTGCTCGCGCAGTCGATCGAGAACAAGGCCGGCGACTTCATCTACATCGAGCCGGGGGTGCCGCACGAGGTGTTCAACCTGAGCGACACCGAGCCGGTGGTCGCGGTCGTGTCGCGCTCCGACGCCTCCGAGTGGGCGCACATCGTGAAGTACGATCGGGCGACCGGCGCGCTCGGCGAGGTGCTCAAGCCGGAGTAGGCGCCCCTACCGGCCGCCCGGCTTCGTGGCGGCCGTCCCGAGGTACGGCATCAGCGCCTTGTTTCTGGCGTGGTCGCGAAAGAGGTCGAATTCCATGTAGTAGCCCTCCGGGTCGTAGCCGATGAAGGCCCGGTAGCGCCCCAGGTCGTCGTCGTTGACGGCCGCGCTCCGCAGGGCGAAGGCGCCGCGCTGCTTCGCGTACGCGAACCAGCCGTCGATGTCGTCGACGATGAACGACACGTTCACCGCCTTCTTCTCGGTCCAGCGGTTCATGCCGCGCCGCTCGTCGACCAGTCCCACGAACCCGGTGCGCGACCCCTGATAGACCTTGGCCCACCCCTGGTCCACCACCTGATGCAGCCCCAGCTCCTCCTCGTAGAACGCCTGCATCGTGGGCAGGTCCTTGTAGTAGAGCCAGGTGACGGTCGCCGTGAAGCCGAGCCCCGCGGGTACGGTGCTGTCCGGGGCGCGAGTCGTGGTGGCGCCCGCGAGCAACGGGAGCAGGCGCTCGTTCTCGGCGTGCTGGTTGAACCGCTCGAACTCGAGCAGGTACCCCTCCGGATCCTCGATCACGAAGCCGTCGTGCGCACGGCCCGGCTTCGGTGAGAAGGGCGAGCGCGGCGCGATTCCCTTGGTCGCGAGATACGCGTGCCACGCGTCGAGCTGGTCGGTGAGCAAGGCCACGGCGACCGACTTGGGTTCATCGGCGGTGTGCATCCCCTTCGTGGCATCCACGAGGATGAGGTACGAGTCGGCCGTCATCCGGAAGATGCGCGCCATCTGGTAGTCGGCCACGAGCTCCATGCCGAGCGTCTGCTGGTAGAAGCGGGTGGCCCGGTCGAGGTCCTTGTAATACAGGAACAGGTTGCTGGCGCGGATGCCGAAGTCGCGCATGGTGCGGAAATTGCCCTGCTGCGCGAGCAGCTCGTTGATGCGCCACGCGGGATAGCTCAGCATGCGCCCGAAGCGTCGGGCGATTCGCTCGCGCGCCTTGCCCGTGTAGCCGCCGCTCTTCTCGAGCGCGAGCCGGTCGGCCTTGAGTTGCAGGTAGGCGTCCTTCGTCGCGCCCTGGTAGATGAGCAGCACATCCTTCCCCTTGGCGACGTCGGCCGGGAAGAGGTCGGTCACGATCAGGCTGCTCTCCCGGTAGAGTTGCACCTTGTTGCGCTCGGCCACGCGCTGGGCCTCGGGGAGGATGCGATCCATCTCGGCGGGCGACAGCACCTCGCTCAGGGCGAGCGTCTTGACGCCGGAGTTCACCAGTTCGCCGAACCCTCCGATGGCGCCGAGGGCGTACGACATCGGCTCGACGGGCGGCGCCTCCGGTCGTGGCGCCTGGCACGATGCGACCAGCAGCAGGGCGCCGAGAGGCAGGGCGGGGCGGATTCGAGGCATGGCGGGTCTCGTGGAGGTCGGGCGGTAGGCGGTGCGCGCGCGGGAAGATCCAGCCGATCGACAGGGTGGCGCAAGTCGTTGTGCTGGGCCCGGGTGCGCAGCCGGGTGCGCCGGCACGACGGGAATACACCCGGTGTGGCATCGAGGCGTCGCATCTCGGCGCATGGTTCGACCCACGGCGCGTTGCTTGCGGGCGCGCCCGGCAGGCGTAGCTTCGCCATCACCCCCTACCCGGAGTCTGCGCCATGAGATTGACCCGATGGACATCCCTCGCCGCCCTCGGCGCACTCGCCCTGGCCTGCGCGGCGCCCGCGGCCGAAAAGAAGGACACGGGCCCGACCGCCGCCGACGTCGCGGTCGCGCGGACCGCGATCGAGGCCGCCAACACGGCGGCGGTTGGCGCGTTCAACGCCGGTGACCTGGCCAAGTGGTCCTCCGTCTACGCCGAGGACGCGATCATGATGATGCCGAATGCCGAGGCGTGGAAGGGGCGCGCGGCCATCGAGGCCGGTGCCAAGGCCATGACGGCCGCGATGGCGATCTCCAACCTGAAGTTCACCACCGAGGATGTGATGCTGGGTGGCGACTTGGCCGTCGAGACGGGCACCAACGAGATGACGATCACGCCCAAGAAGGGGAAGCCGATCGTGGACAAGGGCAAGTACGTCACGACGTGGAAGCGGCAGGCCGACGGGTCGTGGAAGGTCCTGCGCGACATCAGCAACAGCAACTTGCCGGCGGGCATGTAGCCACCCGGCAATCGGATGTGACACGGCGGTAGCGCGTCATCCGCGCCGCCGCCGTGTCGTTTCCAGTCATCCGAGCCGCCGCGTGCACGTCACGGCAGCGGTCAGTCCTCAGGCGCTCTTCTTCTTGAAGTAGCCCACGATCATCGGCAGCAGCGCGCCGACGATGGCCGACGCACCGACACTGCCACCGGTCGCGTTCCCGATCAGACCGCCCAGCGCATCGCCGCCCAACTGTCCGCCCGCCACGCCGCCAACCGCGCCGAGGATCGTGTTGAGGAGGGGACTGAGGCTCTTGGCCTTGTCGATCAGTCCGCCGGCGTTCCCACCGACAGCGCCGGTGACTACCTGGATCAGGATGTTCGTCAGGTCCATGAGACTGCTCCGCGTGAGGGCCGTTGGCGTGCGAGACGAGGTGCCGGGTCGAGAAGATGCCGGCTCGGGCAGCGTGCGCAAGAGTCCGCCCGGTTCGCACCCCGGGCGTGTCGTCGTGAACGCGCTTGCGCCACCGCGCGACTACGGCTCGAGTGCGTGCCGCAAGGCGAGAAAGGCGCGCGCGAGCGCCGTTGGCGGATAGTGGGCGTTGAGCCCGCTCGGATTCGGCAACACCCACAGGCCCGTGTCGCCGATGCGGCCAGGCTGCGGCCCGAACACGGCGTGCGGGCGGGCGAATGCCGTGCGGTATGCCCCGATGCCGAGGATGGCAATCCAGCGCGGCCGGAAGCGCCGAGCTTTGCGTTCGAGCCGACGCCGTCCCATCACGAGCTTCGCAGGGTCCAGCTCGTCGGCCGACGCCGTCGCCCGCGCCACGATGTCCGTGAGCCCGCATCCATGCGCCAGGAGCGACGTGGCGTCCGATGGCACGAGGAGTCGCGGCGTGAACCCGGCCGAGTGCACCGCGCCCCAGAAGCGGTTGCCCGGTCGCGCAAAGTGGTGCCCCACGGCGGCCGAATAGAGCCCCGGGTTGATGCCGCAGAACAACACCCGGAGGCCGGGGGCAATGACGTCCGTGAGCCTGCGGCCTTCGGCGGCCGCGAGTTGCTGCCTCGTTGGGGGGGCGAGCATCCTGACTGGCATTCGTGTTCCGGACCGTGTTCGCAGGGCGTCGCGGCGACGCGCCACGGGCTCGAGTGCACAATAGCTTTCCCGCATGTCCATGGCGTTCCTCCGCGACGATCCCCCCGATCTTCGCCCGCAGCTCAACCACCGCCTCCCGCCGCGCGACGATCCGTCGTTCGACGAGGCCGCGGCGCGGGCGCTGCTGGAGGGGGCCCGGGTGAGCGAGATCATGGTGGCCGAGGACGAAACCGGCTGCCGCTGGGGCGAGCCGCGCCTGCGCCCGCACGTCGAGAAGCTCCTGCAGCAGGCGCGCGCCGAGAAGGACGACCGGCTGGAGCAGGTGGCCGAGCGGTTTCTTCGCCAGGCCGTGTGAGGCTGGGCTCCGCAAACAGCTGATTTTCTCCTTCAATAGTTCTGGCGCTGTCCTACCCCGCGCCCTATGTTCGAGTGCTCGCGGGGGCGGACAGGGTCCGCGACGGCCCATCCGGGTCGATGGCGCGGCGCGCGAGGACGGCGCGACTTTGATGTCTCTGGGTGCCCCTTCACTCGAGATTGGATGCACGTGGCGCTGCCGAACAGCGAGATCCTCGGAGGCCGATATCGCGTGGAACGCGAACTCGGGCGCGGTGGCATGGCCACCGTCTATCTCGCGCACGATGACACCGACGGCGGCCAGGTGGCGCTGAAGCTCCTCCACTCGGAGCTGGCGGTGCGCGTGGGGCTCTCGCGGTTCACGCGCGAGATCCAGATCGCCTCGCACCTGCGCCACCCCGGCATCATCCCGGTGCTCGATACGGGCGAGCACCACGGGCTTCCGTACTTCACCATGCCGGTGGTCACCGGGGAGACGCTCCAGCAGTCGCTCGCCCGCCGCCGCCACCTGCCCGTGAGCGAGGCGGTGCAGATCGCGTGCGAGGTGGCCGACGCCCTCCAGCATGCGCATGCCGCCGGCGTCGTGCACCGCGACATCAAGCCGAGCAACATCCTCCTCTCGCTCGGGCGTGCCTTGCTCGCCGATTTCGGCGTGGCGCGGGCGAACGACGTGGCGTCGTTCGACAAGCTGACGGAAACCGGCGTCACCGTCGGAACGGCCGCGTACATGAGCCCGGAGCAGGCCTCGGCCGACCACATCGACGGGCGCAGCGACCTCTACTCGCTGGCCTGCGTGCTGTACGAGATGCTGGCCGGTGGTCCGCCGTTCAGCGGCTCCACCACGCAGGCCATCCTCGCGCGCCACGCCGTGGATCCGGTGCCGAACATCCGCACGGTGCGGAGCACGGTGGGACCGGCGCTCGCCGCGGCCATCGAGCGCGCGCTGGCGAAGGTCCCGGCCGACCGATTCCAGGACGCGGCCTCCTTCGCCGAGGCGCTGCGCGAGGCCGAGCGGAACCCCGGCTCGATGTCCATGCCCGCCTTGCCCGCGCGCGCGCCGCGCTGGCCGCGAGTGGCGGTGGCCGGTGCGTTCGTGCTCGGCGCGGCCGTCGTCACCACGCTCATGACCACGCGGTCCGGCCCGGCGCTCGACCGCAACCGCGTGGTCGGCTTTCCCCTCGAGGCACCGACGTCGATTGGCGGCATGGAGGGGGCCGGCGAGGATGTGGCGACCCTCATCGGGAGCGCGCTCGACAAGCGCGGCGCGCTGCGGTGGGTGGACGGCTGGCGGCTCATGACGGCGGAGCAGCGGCGCGCGGGCGGCACGGGCCTCGATGCCGCCAGTGCGCGCGCGATCGCCCGTGCCTATGGCGCCGGCTACTATGTCACCGGTCGCGTGGTGCTGCGCAGCGACTCGGCCGACGTGCTCCTCGAGCTGGTGGACGTCGCCTCCGACAGCGTCGTGCTGCGCCCCCGCGCCAGCGGATCGCCCAAGGACCTCTGGCGCGCCAGCCTCGGCGCCGTGAATGCGCTCCTGCCGCGCCTCGTGCCTGGTGGCGAGGCCAAGGATCTCGCGGCCGCGTGGCGCGACCGCGCGCCGGCGGCGGTGGCCAGCTTCCTCGCGGCCGAGGCGGCCTTCCGGCGCGCGCAGCCCGGCCGCGCGCTCGCGCTCTACCGCGATGCCGTGCAGGCCGATACGCTCTTCGCCCTCGCGGCGGTGCGCGGTGCGCAGGCCGCAACCTGGGACCACCGCCCTTCCGAGGCGGCGGTGCTGGTGCGCGCGGCTCTGGGCAAGCCGATGGCGCCGCAGTACGCGCACTTCACGCTCGGCTACGTCGCGTACCTCGCCGGCGCGGCCGACTCGGCCGTATCCGAGTTCCAGCGCGCGGTGGCCCTGGATCCGGAGTTCGCGGCGGGCTGGATGCAGCTCGGCGAGACCTACATCCACCTCGTGCCGGTGACGTCGAATGCCGACAGTGCGGCGGAATTCGCGTTCGCGCGCGCGCGGGCCATCGACGCCTCGGCGATTCACGCGCTGATTCACCCCATCGAGATGCGGTTGCGCTCGGGCGACGTGGCCGGCGCGGCGCCGATGCTCGCGCAATTCCTCTCGGGCGCGCCCGACTCGACGATCGCCGAGCAGCTGCAGGTGTCGTCGGCCTGCGTGCGGGATGGGCCGGCGCGCACCGACTGGGCGGCCGCGGTGCGCCGCCAGCCGCTCGGCGTGGTGAGCGCCGGCCTTTCGCTGGCCGGACGCGGCGGGGCGTTGGCCTGTGCCGCCGCCGCGTTCGAGGCCGTGCTCAGGTACGACACCTCGCGCGCGCGCGGGGATGCGCACGCCGAACGGCAGGGGGCCCTGCTCGGGCTCGCGGCCACGCTGGTGGCGCAAGGGCGGGAGGGCGAGTTGCCGGCGCACGTGGCGGCCTCGGTCGCGCGCGGCGACGGCGGCCTGTCGTTGCTGATGCTCGGCGCGAGCGTGTCGCCCGCGCTCGACGC
>JANLSF010000493.1:0-3151 GCA_031362285.1 Gemmatimonadota bacterium
GCGCTCGAGGACGCCCCCACCGTCACGCACTGCATTGTCGTGCGCCGGCTCGCCGCCGGGCTGGTCGACGACTCCTTCACCCAGATGAAGGACGGGCGCGACCACTGGTGGCATCGCCTCATGGAGCAGGCCGCGCCGACGCACCACGCGCAACCGATGGATGCGGAGGATCCGCTGTTCATCCTCTACACGTCGGGAACGACGGGCAAGCCGAAGGGGATCGTCCACAGCACGGGGGGCTACCTCACCGGCGTCGCGAGCACGACCCGGTTGGTCTTCGACCTCAAGGACGACGACGTCTTCTGGTGCACCGCCGACGTCGGCTGGATCACCGGTCACTCCTACCTCGTGTACGGTCCCCTGGCCAACGGTGCCACGTGCCTCATGTACGAAGGCGCCCCCGACTGGCCCGAGAAGGACCGCTTCTGGGCGCTCTGCGCCAGGCACGGCGTCACGATCCTCTACACGGCGCCCACGGCCATCCGCGCCTTCATGAAGTGGGGCGAGGCCCATCCGAACAAGCACGACCTCACGCGCCTGCGCCTGCTCGGCTCCGTGGGCGAGCCGATCAACCCGGAAGCGTGGATGTGGTATCACCAGGTGATCGGCGGCGGGCGATGCCCGATCGTCGACACGTGGTGGCAGACCGAGACCGGTGCCATCGTGATCTCTCCGCTGCCCGGCGTGACCGTCACCAAGCCGGGTTCCGCCACGCAGGCGCTGCCGGGCCATGCGGTGACGCTGCTCGACTCCACCGCGCGCGAGATCGGGATCGGCGGCGGGCTGCTCGCCATCACGCGGCCCTGGCCCTCGATGCTCCGGACGATCTGGGGCGACGATGCGCGCTACGTGCAGACCTACTTCTCCAAGTGGGACCAGCGGCCCGACCTCTACTTCCCCGGCGACGGCGCCAAGCGCGACGAGGACGGCTACCTCTGGATCCTCGGCCGCGTGGACGACGTGCTCAACGTGAGCGGCCACCGCATCGGCACCATGGAGGTGGAGAGCGCGCTCGTGGAGCATCCGGCCGTGGCCGAGGCGGCCGTGGTGGGGCGCACGCATGAACTCAAGGGGCAGGCCATCTGCGCGTTCGTCACGCTGCGCGAGGGGCAGGTGCAGACCCTGGCGCTGCGCGACGAACTGCGCGACTTCGTGGCCACGAAGATCGGGGCGCTCGCGCGTCCGGATGACATCCTCTTCAGCGCCGACCTCCCCAAGACGCGCTCGGGGAAGATCATGCGCCGACTCCTGCGTGACATCGCCGAAGGACGCGCCCTCGGCGACACCACCACGCTGGCCGACCCCAACGTCGTGGCGGGACTCAAGGCGCAGTACGAGGCGCAGGAGTCGTAGGGCGGCATCCGGGCGACGCCCCCGTCCCGGCCTGCCATCACCCCGGCGCCGTGCCTCCCGTCACATGGCCGCTGTCACCATTCCCCCCACGCGCGCGTATACTCCGGTATGGGTGTCCTCGACCGCCTCTTTCCCGACCGGATCTTCCGCCACCGACTGAGCGATGCCGCTGAAAAGCGCCTCAAGCTCACCGTCGCGCGCGCGGAGGAGTCCATCGTGGAGACGCACGTGCGCAACGCGCTCCTGTTCGTGGAGACGCTCAAGGGCGAACTCGCCTTCGACCGCGCCATCGACACCTACGTCCGCGAGATGGCGATCCCGGAGCCGCTCGCCAGCACGGTGGTCACGCGCACCCTCGTCGGATTGAGCGAGACGCTGCCGTCCGTTGCCGACGTCGACGTGGAACTGCTCGACGACCGGCCGCCCCTCCGGCTGGACGAGACGGCGCACGACGACGACAGCCCCGCCGTCCGCCGCATCGGCTGACCGACGCACCGAGGGGGACGCGCCATGCGTCCCCCTCGTCGTTTCTGGCCGCCGTTCAGGAACCCGCCCCTACGGCTTGCCCTTCGCCGCCGGGCCGGCCTTGTTCTTCTCGGCAATGATGGCGTCGACTTCCTTCTTCAGGGCGTCGTACGTGATGTTGCCCTTGAGTTCGCGATCGCCGATGTAGAAGGTGGGGGTGCCGCCCACTCGCCGACGGTCCCCCTCGGACCGGTTGGCCTCGATGTTCACGGCGAACCGCTGCTGGTCGAAGCAGGCTTCCCACGCCGGCACGTCGAGCGCGAGCTCGGCGGCGTACTGCTTGAACACCTTGCGCGGGGAGTCGGTGGCCTGGGTGTTCCATTCGAGCTGGCCGTTGTACAGCCGGTCGTGCATGGGCCAGAACTTCCCCTGCGCGTTGGCGCAGGCGGCGGCGTTGGAGGCCGGCACGGTGTTCGGGTGCATGGGGAGCGGGAAGTCGAAATAGCGGATCGAGACCTTGCCCGAGTCCACCAGCCGCGCACGCACGTCGGGCTCGGTGACGGCGGCGAAGAGCGCGCACTGGGGGCACTCGAAGTCGCCAAACTCCGTGATCTGCACCGGCGCGTTGGGGTCGCCGAGCAGGTACCCCTCGGCCTTGGTGTTGGCGAGGAGCGCGGGGTCGATCTTGCGCGGTGCCGCGGCCGCCTTGGCTCGTGAGGCCATGAAGTAGAGGCCCGCGCCGCCCGCCACGAAGATGGCGATGAGCACGACGTAGAAGACGGGAGACGGCTTGGTCCTGGTCGCGGCTACCACTCGATGCCTTCCTCGTCGTCGGGGGTCCAGCCGGGCTTGTCCCAGCCGCTGTCGGGCTCGCGCTGTGCGTCGGTCACGATGCGGCGATTCTCCGCCACCTCGGGAGTGTCATACGTGATGCGGACTTCGTAGTGGAAGAGTTCGCTCTTCACGTCGCCCACGAGGCGCATGAGCTCCGGCGCGCGCTCGAGCAGTTCCCCACGAGCCGACAGCTCCCGAATGCGATCAGCAAGGGCCAGGAGCATCCGCTCCAGGAGCCGCACGCGCTCATCGCCGTAGGTCTGCTCGCCGTCCGCCATGCCGCCTCCGGATGGCCGAAGGCTAGCCCGGGGTTCCACGGGCGACAAGTCGCGCCAGCGGCTAGCATTCTCCCTCGTGCACCCCGATCGCCTGCGCGTCAGTGTCGGTCCCGGCGCCCTCGCCCTGACGCGGTATGGCCACGCCGATCGCGCGGTCGTGCTGTTGCATGGATTCCCGTTGGCGTCGTTCTGCTGGCGCGCCGTGGCGCCGGTGCTGGCCC
>JANLSF010000558.1:0-4825 GCA_031362285.1 Gemmatimonadota bacterium
CGAGTTGCCACGCGGTGGTGTCGGGGTCAGGCAGGAGCAGCGGCACGCTCCAACTCGTGTCGGCAACCCCGGCGCCGAGCAGCCGTGACAAGCCGGCGCGCGCCACATCGACGTCGCGCGCCGCATCGGCAAGCTCGGTGGCGGCCTGGGCGGCCATCGCCTCCTCGCCCGCGAGCAGCAGGGCGGAGACGTTGCCGGCCATCCGCAGCGCCCCCGCCGCACCGGCGGCCGCGGCCGCCGCGGCGGCCATGTTCTGTCGAAGCTCCTGCAGTTGCTGGGCGTGCTGGACCCCGATGTACGCGCGTCGCACGTCGTCCATGAGTCCGAATACGCCGTCGGCCACCCGCTGCTCGGCGCTGGCCAGCTCGGCGGCGGCGACCCGGCGTCGGAGCGGCACCTGCAACGCGCCCACGATGGAGAATCCGAGCCCGACGCTGGAGAACGCCGGGCCGCCGGCGGTCGGCGAACCGTACTGTGCACCGAGGACGGGATTGGGCAGGGTGCTCGCCTGCCAGAGGTCGGCGGCGGCGATCCCCACGCTGGCCAGCGACGCCCGGAGCGCGGGACTGCGCAGCAGCGCCAGGCGCACGGCCGAATCGCCAGCGAGCGCACCGCGGGGGATGGGCGGCCGCGCGATCGAGTCGGGCTCGGCCCAGCGGATGGGCGTGTTGGTGCGATCGGTCACGAGGGCCTCGACGCCCTGCGAGCCGTGACGTGCGCTGGCCGGGGCACAGGCAGCGGCGAGGACGCCGGCGACGGCGAGTGCCCGCCGCAATGGCGGTCGGCGAGGCGACGAAGGTCGAGAGTGGAGGTGCAGGGAAGGCATGATGATTTTACGAAGCATCAAAGGGGTCTGGCCCTGAAGGGAAACGGGTCGTACGCGACCTGTCAACCGCGGTCGATCGGCGACGGATGGCCGCCGTCGCTTTACAACCGGTAAAACTATCACTAACCTTTCGCCGATCCACCGGTGGTTCCCAGCAGCCCAGAGGCCGAGCCGTGAGCAAGGCGAAGCGACCCCGCAAGGCCGACGTGACCCCCCGGCTGCACGACTCCCTCCGCCTCTCGGCCAAGGGCGTGGGCATGGTGCTCGGTGACCTGGAGGCGCGGGTCCTGCGCGCCGTCTGGGCCATGGGGCAGCCCGCGACGGCCCGCGCCATCCACGCGCGCGTGGTCCGCGCCCACGCGATATCGCCGCTCACGACGATCACGGTCTTGAATCGGCTGGTGGCCAAGGGGGTGCTGGATCGCGACCGGGCGTCGGGTGCGTACCGGTATGCGGCGCGCATGGACGAAGCGGCGTTCATGGCGCATGCGTCCCGCCGTGTCGTCGAGGGCATCTTGTCGTTCGGTCCCGATGCGGTGGCCGCCTCGTTGGTCGACGTGCTCGCCGAGCGCGATCCGGCTCAGCTGGAGGCGCTCTCGCGCCTCATCCGGCGCCGGCTCCGCGAACGCGGGGACGAGTAGTCAGGTCGAGCCGATGCGGCCCGCCATCCTCCAGCCGCTCGCAAGGCGCGAACAGCGTCACCGTCGGCGCGTGCTGCTCGCGCTGGCTTCGCTGATCGTCCTGAGCCTCACGCCGGTGTTCGGCCATCACGTCCTCGGGGCCGTCAGCTGGTTGCCGGCATCGCAACAGCACCTCGGCATGTTCTGCCTCGTGGCCCTGCACCGCCTCCTCGCCCCGGTGCACGACGCCTTCCATGTCCTGCTCGTGGTCGGGATCGCGTATGCGAGCGTGGAGCGAGGACGGGCGATCTGGCGACACCGGCGCATCATGGGCGCGCTCGTCGAACGCATCCCGCTCGCCGGTTCGACCCTGGCCGACGCGGCGCGGCGCGTGGGCCTGGCGCCGGACAGCGTGCGCCTCATCGAGGGATCGCCGAATCCGGCCTTCACCACGGGCTGGTGGCGGCCCCGCGTCTACGTCGCCGCCGATCTGGCGACACGGCTGACGACGCCGGAACTCGACGCCGTGCTGGCCCACGAGGCGGAGCACCTGCGCCGACGCGACCCGCTGCGACTGTTTCTCCTGCGTTGCCTCGCGGGCGTGCTGTTCTGGCTGCCAGCGATCCGCCGCCTCGTCGATGACCTGGCCGACGAGGCGGAAATCGCCGCCGACGACGCCGCGGCGCTTGCGCATGCGCTGCCCCTGGCGTCGGCCATCCTCGTCATGGCCGGTGCGTCGCCGGTCGCGCTCGACCCGGCGGTCGGATTTCAGCGCACCGACCTGCTCGAGCGACGCATTCGCCGGCTGGCGGGCGAAGACGCCGCCGTCGGCACGCACGTCTCGCGCCGGTCGATCGTCGCGGCGGCGTCGGTGCTGCTCGCGGTGTGGGTGTCGGGAGTCATCGTGCTGCATCCGCTCCCGCCAGCCGGCACCACCGGCGCGCACTCCGACCACTGCGCGCATGCCCGTGCGTCGCTCTTGTCCCATCTGTTCTGCCGCGGCGCGCAGCCGCGCGCTGGCACCGACGATTGTCCGCACGTGGCCCACGCCGCCGCACCCACTCCCACTTCCTGAGCGTTGATGATGTTCACGTACACGTCGCACCCGATCGCGCGGCTTGGCACCGCCGCCCTGTTCGCCGCCGCCCTCGTCGGCACCCTCGCCGGAGGCGCGACACGGGTGGGCGCGCAGCCAACGCGACCCGCCGTCGGTGACGCGGCCAAGGTCGCGGCGACCGTGCGCGCCCTCTTCGCGGCGTCCGAGCGCAACGACATGGTGGCGCTCGACACGCTGTACGCGGGCGACAGCTTGACGATCTTCGAGGGCGCGGGGGTCAATCGAGGCTGGGCGGACTATCGCGATCACCACCTCGGTCCCGAGTTGAAGGAGATGAAGAACCTGCAATACCAGGCGGCCGACCTCGAAGTGCATGTCGAGGGCGGGACCGCGTGGGTGTTGTTCCGGTATGCGCTCAAGGCGGACATGAACGGGCGGGCCGCCGACGTGTTCGGGCGCGGCACGGCGATCGTTGAACGGCGCGGGACACGCTGGGTGGTGCGTCACATGCAGACGGGTGGCCGAGCCCGGCGCCCATCAGATCCCGCCTGAAGGCGCGCCGCACCGGGTGGCGCTTGTCGGCGCCCGACTTCGGGACGGGACCTCTTGCGCCGCGCCCGGTGTTTTACGTATTGTAAAATGGAACGCGGCACCACCCGCCGCGAATCCCTCACTCGAGACCACCCGATGATTCGACACGCTCGCTTGATCCTGGCGCTCACGGCGCTGTTCGTGCTGTCGCCACGTGATGCGGCCGCCCATCCCCGGCTCCTGAAGGCCGCACCGGCGGCGGACAGCCGGGCGGCGGTCGCGCCGAAGGAGATCGTCCTGACCTTCAACGAGCCCCTCACGCTCGCGCTGAGCCGGATTACCCTGCTCGACGCGAAGCAGCAGGTGATCGCGCTCGACAGTCTGCGCGCGGGGCCGGACGACCCGAAGACCCTCCTGGTGAAGGTGACCGGCGCCCTGGCGCCCGGGCGATACACCGTGAAGTGGCAGGCGGCGGGCGCCGACGGGCATCCGATGCGCGGTGCAGTGACGTTCGTGTTCGAGCCGGCAGCGCCGGGGGTGAACGCGCCGTCGTCAGCCGCTCGTCGCGGTGCCTGAGGCGGCGTTTGGCGTCGAGTCGTGGGCGTACGCCGCGATTCGGGCCACCCAGTTTGTCGCGATCACGGTGCTGCTCGGCGCGCTGGCCTTGCGGCTCGTGGTCCTGCCACGCTTCCGGCGACCGGACGGCGATTCCAGCGACGTCATGGCCGCGGCGGCACCGCGCGCGCTCGGCTGGGCGCGCACCGCGATCGGCGCCATCGGGATCGCGACCGTGGTCCGGCTGGCGGCGCAGCACGCAGCCATGTTCGGCACCGAGGAACACTGGTCGCGCACCACGATCGGGGCGCTGCTCCTGCAATCGGGCTGGGGGCGGGGTTGGTGGCTCGCGCTCGCGGGCGCGCTCGCGGGCTGGTGGGCGACGGGGGCGGGAGCACGGCGGCGCGGCATCGCGTGGCCCGTGCTTGCCGCCGCCGCCGGCGCATTGGTCGTGAGCCTGTCCCTTTCCGGGCATCCGGCCGCGGCGGAGAGCCCAGTTCTCGCCGTTGCGATCGACGCGTTGCACGTGATCGGCGCGGGCGGTTGGGTTGGAAGCCTCGCCATGCTGATCGTGGTCGCGGTGCCCGTGGCGATGCGATGGCCGGAAGCCGAGCGCCACGGGTACGTGGCACGACTCGTGACGGCGTTCAGTCCGACGGCACTGGGCTTCGCCGCCCTCGCGGCGATGACGGGGATGCTGGCTGCCTGGCGCAACATCGGTTCGCTCGGTGCACTCTGGAGCAGCGGCTACGGGCAGCTGCTGCTGGCCAAGTTGGCGCTGCTCTCGGTGGCCGCCGGCACCGGCGCCTACAACTGGAAGCGGGTGCTGCCGGCGCTCGGCGCGGAGCCGGCGACGCGGCGGCTCCGGCAGACCGCGTCAATCGAGCTGGCGGCGGCGTTGGTCGTACTGATCATCACGTCGGTGCTCGTAGCGACGCCGATGCCCGGGGAGCTGGCCGGGACGACGAGTCCGTAGGCCATTCACGCGGAGTCCCTCACATGAGCATGTCGCACGAGCACAACCACGCTGGCCACGATAACCACGCTGGCCATGACGAACAGGCCAGCCACGACGAACAGGCCAGCCACGACCGGCACGCCGGCCACGACATGCATGGCGCCCACGACAAGCACGCCGGACACTCGCCGGCGATGTTCCGCGACAAGTTCTGGCTCGCGCTGGCGTTCACCGCCCCGATCCTCGTCTGGGGCCACATGCTGCCGCGCGCCTTCGGC
>JANLSF010000456.1:0-4626 GCA_031362285.1 Gemmatimonadota bacterium
GGTCGTGCGCGAGGCGCCGGTCGAGCTGCCCATGCCCGCCGACGCGCGCGCCCTCCGGGCCGCCGAGCAGATGCGCGCGAGGCCGGCCGACGCCGTGGACCTCGACGCCGTGGCGCGCCACGCCGGGGCGAGCGTCCGCACCCTCGAGCGGCTCTTCCGCGCCGAGACGGGACTCTCGCTGGGCGCGTGGCGGCAACGCGCGCGGCTCGTGCACGCCATGGTGCTGCTGGCCGATGGCGCCAGCGTGACGCAGGCCGGCTTCGCGGTGGGCTACGCGGGCACGAGTGCCTTCGTCGCCGCGTTTCGCCGCGCCGCCGGGGTCACCCCCGGGAAGTACGCGCGCGCGTCCTGACGCCGGTCACGGCGCCTTGGCGCCCTTGGGCGGCCCATCCGGATGCCGGGAACAGAGCGGCGGCTGCTCGGCGCTCCAGGCCATCGTGGCGATGCGCCACCCGGCGGCGGTCTTCACGAGCGTGAAGCTGTCCACGCCGCAGTGCGACCACGTGCCGTCGATGTAGAGGTCATACGGAAGCCACACCGTGGCCAGCGACCCGGACACGCGCACCTCGCCGCTCCAGCCTCGCTCGGCGATCCCCGTGCGCATCTCGGTGGCCCGGTCGGCCGCCCGCGTGCGCACGGCGTAGCTCGCCACGCCGTCCTTGGTGCGCACGGGCATCATCGTCGCCTCGCTCGTCATCATGTCGGTGAACGCCAGCATGTTGCCGCTGCTGATGCCGGCAAGCGCCGAGTCGACGACGGCGAGGATCTGCGCGCGGGTCGCGGCGTCCTGCGCGCGGGCCCAGGCCGGGATGGCGCCGAGCAGCGTGACGGCGAGGACGAGGCGGGGCAGGGGCGAGCGTCGCATGGGATGGGGTGGCGAGGGGAGATCGGACGGTCCTGAATTCCTGATCTTACGGCGCGGTCTCGAACCCTTCGCGCGTGGCCGCCGCCTGCAGGCGCGCGTCGAAGGTGACGAACCCCCCCTGGGCGGGCGTCCCCGACCACTCGAGCGCGGCGGCCAGTTGCAGCGCGTCGGCCGCGCGCAGCGCATGCACGCGCAGCAGGCGCAGCGCCTGGTCGCGCACCGCGTCCCCCGGTTGCATCTCGTACCAGCTCCGCTGCAGCGTGGTCAACAGCCCGCGCGCCTCGCGTTCGGCGCGGGCCGTGAGGTGCCCCTCGCGGTGCAGCCGGGCAATCGCCGAGCTGCACTCGATGAGCGTCCCCCACCAGACCACCATCTCGCGATCGGCCTTGTGCGCGGCCAGGGCCCCGGCCGTGGCGGGCTGGGTGAGGCAGAGGGGCACGATGGCGCTCGCGTCCCAGAACCTCACCAGCCCTCGCTCCGCTCCTCGAGGAGCGCGGCGAGCGAACGCCCCGCCTTGTCGGCCGGACGCGCGCGGGACAGGAAGTCGCGCGGGAGCGCGGCCGCCGGCCCGCGGAGCTGCCCCGTGCGCAGCAACAGGTCGCGTCGGCTCTCGGCGTGCGCGTCCCCCTGTACGGGGGCGAGGCGGGCGATCAGCCGGCCGCGGTCGGTGACGCCGATCTCTTCGCCCGCGCGGACGCGGTCGAGGAAGGCGGACAGGCGGGCCTTCAGTTCGGTGATGGCGACGGTCTTCATCTGACCATTATGGTCAGTTGTAACCCAGTCGGCAAGTGTCAGGGCGAAATCGATCATGGCACTCGGTAGCGCGTGCTCCCTCGGCGCGGTAACCCATGCATTGCGTGGCGGTACGTTCCTCCGCTGTGGCGACCTTAGTCGTCGGACGCCTCGCTGAGCGTGATCACGCCGTTGCCGATGTTCAGCATGTATTCGGAGGCGACCAGACGCCAACTCCCGTCTGCCTGCTGGCGACAGAGCACGGTCTGCGCATGGTCGCGTTCCATGAGATCGTGCGCCAGTGGCCGTTCCTCGACAGGCACCGCGGCCTCGAAGGCGCGGTTCGCCTCGCGAATTTCGGGGCCGCCAGGTGAGTCATCGACGGGATGGAGGCGCCATCGGTAGACCAGCTGCGCGAGGCGCTCGCCGTCGGGGACCGCGCCAATGGCCACATAGGGGATGTCCGCCGGCGTGGCCGTTGCGGCGGCTTCGGCCACGGCGGGCGCAATCTCTCCGCGTCGTGCCATGCGCTCGATCTGCCGCCGGTGCGACTTGCCGTCGAGCCATGCGGCGAACACGGCAGCGTCGGTCATCGCGGGCAGCATGCCGATGCTCTGCACGCCCGGCAGGGTGTGCTCGATCTGGCCCTCTTGCTCGCGCCAGCGGGCCACTTGGGCGACGTGGTGTTCGGCCACCGCTCGAGGCATCGCGTTCGGCCCCGACATGTAGGACTCGGCGGTCGGGTCGGGGTGACGCGGAGCGCTCACTTGTGCCACGATGCGCCGCCGCACCATCCTCACGCTGTCCGCATCGCAGCAGGCGACGAATGCCGTCCAGTCGTCGCGGGCGATGGCCTCCTGCGCGGCGTTGAAGGCTTCACTCGGAGAGGAAAACATCGGGTCGTTCCGGCTCTGGGGGTGCGTCGCGGTCGCCGCGTCGAGCGCTTCCGTGCTCCCGCCACTCGGCGGGCTGGTGGACACTCGCCACGGCTCGGGTCGACCGCAAGGCGGTGGTATGCGCGCCCTACCGGAAATCGTGACTCCGGTAGTGCTCGGCCCCCGCCTGCACGTCCAGCGCCGTGAAGCCGCGCGCCTTCACGTTCACCACCGTCTGCTCCACCTGCAGCACGCCGCGCACCACGAGCAGCGGCGTCGTGGTGATGAGCAGCGCCTGCGCCTCGAACCGCTTCGGCGTCACCACCACGTTGATCATCCCCGTCTCGTCCTCGAGCGTCAGGAAGACGAACCCCTTGGCCGTCCCCGGCCGCTGGCGGCAGATCACGAGTCCCGCCGTCGTCACCCACGACCCGTCCTTCCCCGCCTTGAGCAACTCGCGCGCGGTGCGCACGCCCTCGCGCGCGAGCCCGGCGCGCGCATGCCGCATGGGATGCCCTGCCAGCGACACGCCGGTCATGCGATAGTCCGCCTCGGTGAGCGAGAGCGTGGTCATGGCCGGCACGTGCTGCACGCCGGCCGCATCGCTCGCGCGGCGCGGCGCCAGCGGCCCGGCCGTTCCACGCTCCGCCGCCAGCACCTGCCAGAGCGCGGCCCGCCGCCGCTTCTCGGGGACTTCGTTCGCCACCATGGCGTCGAAGGCGCCCGCCTCGGCCAGCACGCGCAGCGCCTTCCGGTCGAGGTGCGTGCGGTGGACGACGTCGGCGATGCTCGCGAACGGGCCGTCGGCGAGCGCGGCCTCGAGCTTGCCGCGCGCCGCGCTCCCCAGGCCGCGCACGAGGCGGAGGCCGAGCCGCACGGCGGGCGGTGGCGGTCCCGCGATGCCGGGTCGCGTGGTGGCCGGGCGCTCGGCACGACGCGCCTCCAGCGCATGATCCCACCCGCTCACCGTGAGGTCCACCGGTCGCACCTCCACCCCGTGCCGCTTCGCGTCCTCGATCAACGTGCCCGGCGCATAGAACCCCATCGGCTGCGCATTGAGCATCGCCGCGAGGTACTCCGACGCGTAGTAGTGCCGGAGGTACGCGCTCGCATACACGATCAGCGCGAAGCTCGCCGCATGGCTCTCGGGGAAGCCGTAGTCGGCAAAGGCGTTGATCTGGTTGTAGATCCGCTGGGCGACATCGTCGGGAATGCCGTTCGCCTTCATCCCCTCGATCATCTGCTCGCAGATGGCGGCCATCCGCTCGTGGCTCCGCTTGTGCCCCATGGCGCGCCGCAGCAGGTCGGCTTGTCCCGGCGTGAACCCCGCCGCCGCGATCGCCACCTGCATCCCCTGCTCCTGGAAGAGCGGCACCCCGAGCGTGCGCTTGAGGATCGGTTCGAGCGACGGATGCGGATACGTGACCTCCTCCTCGCCGTTCTTCCGCCGCAGGTACGGGTGCACCATCTCGCCCTGGATGGGCCCGGGGCGGATGAGCGCGACTTCCACCACGAGGTCGTAGAAGCAGCGCGGCTTGAGGCGCGGCAGCGTGTTCATCTGCGCGCGGCTCTCCACCTGGAACAGGCCCACCGTGTCGGCCGCGCAGAGGTCGTCGTACACCGACTGGTCGGTCATCTCGAGTTGCCCGAGGTCGATGCTGATGCCGCGCCCCGCGCGCACGTAGCGCAGGCAATGCTGCAGCACCGTGAGGATGCCCAACCCCAGCAGGTCGATCTTCACGAGCCCCACCGGATCGAGGTCGTCCTTCTCCCACTGGATCACCGTCCGGTCGGCCATGCTCGCCGGCTCGATGGGGACGACGGTGAGCAACGGCTCCTTGGTGAGCACGAACCCCCCCACGTGGATGGACCGGTGCCGCGGCGCCTGGTGCAGTCCCTCGACGATGAGCGGCAGCACCCGCACCCGGTGATCGTTCGGGTCGAGCCCCACCCGCCGCAGCAGCGCATCCCCCTCGCTCGCCCCGATCACGCTCCCCAACCCATCCGCCCGCGCCGGCGTCGCCGCACGCCCTCCTCTGTGTCCTCTGTGCCCCTGTGGTGAAGCCGTTGCCGTCGCCGTTCCCGTCGCCGTTCCCGTCGCCGTTCCCCTTCTCCCTCCCCCCCGCCGCCGCCCGCGCCTCCTCTTTCACCCGC
>JANLSF010000581.1:0-3065 GCA_031362285.1 Gemmatimonadota bacterium
CGGGGACCCCCGAACCTGACGACCGGGTCGAGCGGGGGATCCACCTGACGATCAACGGCATCTCCGCGGGGCTGCGCAACAGCGGCTGAGGCGCCGCTACTTCCCTATCCGCTCCCACACGAGCACGGTGGGATTCGTGACCTTCGTTCCGTCGGACCTGGTCAGGACGGTCAGTTCCACCCGGTCCGGTCCCATGAAGCGGTAGCTGCGTGCCAGCTTCCCTCCAATCGACTCCGGATTGCTGGCCCCTTCAACGGCATGCGTGACCGTGTGCGCGACGGTGTCGAGCGTGTACCGGCCGAAGTAGGTCCCCATTCCCAGAAACGCCGCGCGTACCGCCGCCGGGTCCGCCTTGGCCCTATCCACTCCGAGCTTCGGGCGCTTGGCGTCGTAGAGCTGCGCCGCCATGTGACCGTCAGCCGTGTACATGATGCGCCCCAGGGGATGTTCGCCCCAGGTATGCGTCTGCTTGCCGGCGGAGTCGGTTTCAATTGAGGAGACGAGTCGCCATGTCCCGACGACCGTTTCGCGGGACTGCGCCGGCAGGGCGGTCGTGGTCAGGGTCACGAGCAGGGCGAGGGTGATGGCGCGCACGGAAGCTCCGCGGGTTGGCGACAGGCAGCGAATGGGGCCGGTTTTGCCGGCGCGATAGTAGCACCGTGGGCGGTGGACGTCGAGCGCCCGATTGCCCACATTCGTCTCATGCCTCCCGTCCAGATCGTCCGCCGCGCGCGACTTGTCGCCGCCGCCCTCCTGCTCGCCCTGCCCGCCGGCGCTCGCGCGCAAACCCCGAATCGCGCGGCACTCCTGGCCTCGCTCGACTCGATCGTCACCACCGAGATGGCGGCCCGCAAATGGCCGAGCGTGGCGGTGATGCTGGTGCGCGGTCGCGACACCGTGCTCAACAAGGCCTACGGCAAGGCCGACCTCGAGCTCGACACGCCGGCGCGCGTGGACGGCATCTACTGGATCGGCTCCGTGACGAAGCAGTTCGTGGCGGCGGAGATCCTCAAGCTCGCGGAACGGGGAGTGCTCTCGCTCGACGACTCGATCGGCAAGTGGGTGGGCGACCTCCCGGCCTGGTGGCGTCCCGTCGGGCTGCGCGAGCTGCTCTGGCACACGTCGGGCATCCCGAGCTACACGGGGCAGCCGCGCGCGCCGGCGGCGCTCATCCGCGCCAACAACCCGGTGGACTCGACGCTCGCCCTCGTGCGCGACGTGCCGCCGGACTTCCCGCGCGGGTCGAACATGCTGTACAACAACACCGGCTACATCCTGCTCGGGCGCGTGATCGAGATCGCCACGGCGAAGTCGCTGGGCGCGGCCCTCACCGACGACCTGTTCACGCCGCTCGGCCTCTCGCACATGTCGTACTGCAACCTGACCACGCTCGTGCCCGGACGCGTGGGCGGCTACGCGCGGGTGGGCACCACGGTGCAGCGGGCGCTGCTCTGGTGGCCGCACATGGCGCATGGCGCGGGGGCCCTCTGCGGCACGGTGGGCGACCTCGTGGCCTGGAGCCTGGCGCTGCACGGAGGGCGCGTGCTGAGTTCTGCGAGCTACGCGACGATGACCGCTGCCGGAGTCCTCGCCGACGGCACTCCCCTGCGCTACGGCATGGGGCTGCTCCGCACCGACGTGGCCGGGCGACGCGCCTTCCAGCACACGGGCGGAATCGCCGGGTTCACCACCTGGCTCGCCTACCTGCCGGACGACTCGGTGCACGTGGCCATGACGTTGAACCTGATCGCCGGCAGTGAGCGGCCGTCGCTCGCCGGGGTGAAGGTGGTCGCGCGGCTGCTCGGCGCTCGCGCACAGCCCACGCCGGTCGTGCTGGCCGCGTCGACGCGCCGCTCGCTCGTGGGCACCTACGGCGACGCGCCGGGCCAGGCGATCGTCTCGGAGGACTCGGCCGGAGCGCTCCGGCTCGCCGCGCTGGGCGCGCCCCCCGCCGCGCTCGTGTACCGCGGCGCCGACGGGACCTCCGAACGGTTCACGATCGGCGACGGGATGTTGGTACGGTTCGAGCGGCAGCGCGCCGGGCAGCCCCCGGCCCGTGTGCGCCTGGACGGCGGCACGATGCTGCTCACCATGGAGCGGAAACCTTGAGCCCCGACCTCGCGACCGCCTTCCTCGAGCGCTCGCGCTACTACCTGGGGCTCGAGTACCCGGGCAAGATCCGCCTCGCCCTCACCGCGATGCCGGCCGACCGCCTCTGGCACCGTGCCCAGCCGTCGTCGAACAGTGCGGGCAACCTCGTGCTCCACCTGGCGGGCAACGTGCGCCAGTGGATCGTGAGCGGCGTGGGTGGGGCGACGGACGTTCGACACCGCGACGCCGAGTTCGCGGCGCGAGACGGAGGCGACCTCGAGACGCTGCTGGCCACGCTCGAGTCCGCCTGCGCCGACGCCGTGGCAGTCCTCTCGCGGCTCGACGCCGCCGCGCTCGGCGAATCGCGCCTGATTCAGGGGCGGACGACGAACGTCTTCGCCGCCGTCTATCACGTGGTCGAGCATTTCTCCGGCCACACGGGGCAGCTCATCCTGATGACCAAGGATGCCGCGCCGCCGGGTGCGGTGAAGTTCTACGACGACGCCGGCGGGCTGGCGCGGCCGCTCTTCCTGCCCGAGGGGATGACCGACGAACCGTGAGCGTCCCACCTCACATCCTGTCCCGGTCTCCGCTCCGTGACGAATCGGTGACCGGGAACTCGCCGGAATGCAGGACTCCGGTCCCAATGTTGGCGCATGTCCCTCGCGCAACGCCTCTCAACAACGAAGGCCTCCATCCTGCTCATCGCGGTGGGCATGATGATGGGGCTGCTGATCGCCGGCTGCGATGGCACACCGCCCGCCCCGGTGGCGCCGGATGTGGAACTCGGCCCCGTCGCGCTCCTCGTGGCGCCGCACGATGCTCTGTCGGCGGGTGACACGCTCCGCGTGACGATGAGCGTGGACTCGCCAGGTGTGCCCATTGCCGGCCTGCTCGGCGATGTCCAGTTCGACCCAGCGGCGCTCTCCTTTCGGCGCGCGCTCGGGACCCAGGACGTGCTGGTTGCCTTCGGG
>JANLSF010000609.1:0-1524 GCA_031362285.1 Gemmatimonadota bacterium
GCCGTAGTTCATGTGCACGTGCAGGTCCGCCGAGCGCCATCCTTCGCCGGCCAGGGTGGCAATGCGCGGTAGCGCCAAGGTGACCTTGGCCGTGTCGCCCCCCTTGAGCGTCACTCGGCTGCTCTTCACCCCATGCTCGAAGCCGTGCATCCCCTCCACGGTGTATGTCCCCGCCGGCACGGTGAGCACGGCCACCCCACCCGTGTGGAAGTAGCTGACCTCGAACGAGCGCGCCTTCCGGTCGTACGCATCATCGCTCTGCCGCCACGCCGCATCACTCGTCCATGCACGACCATCGGCCCCGGTCACGCTCAGCCGCGCCGGCAGGGGACGCCGCGCATCGTCGGTCACGTTCACGATGAGCACGCCGTGCGCCCCCTTCCGCACCCGCTCCCCCGCGCGCACGACGCTCACCGCGCCACTCCGCACTTCCACCACCCGCACCTCGGTGTTGCCCCCCTCGTTCGCAATGAAGGCAATCCGGTTCCCGTCGGGTGACCAGCGCGGGCTCATCGCGTCGAAGTCGCCATAGGTGAGCTGGATGGGGTTCTTCCCCGAGTCCGTCACCAACTGCAACTGGTGCCACGCGCGCCCCCGGTAGCTCGCCATCACCACGCGCCGCCCCTCGGGACTCCAATCGGGACGCGCCCCCCACGTGGTCTCCTCGTCCACGATCTCCTTGGCACCCACCAGCGTGCCCGCCTCCGGCAGCCGCGCGCGCCACACCGTCCCCGCGCCCCAGATGTGCCCCTCGTTCGACACGTAGATCAGCTCGCGCCCATCCGGTGACCAGGTGGGCGAGATGACATGATCCCACGCTCCGTAGTAGTAGCGCGGCAACCCGCCCACGGTGTCGGCACTCACGCGCCGCACATTCGCGAGCCGCCCACCGGTCACGTCGGCCACGAAGGTGTGAAAGCGCCCCTTGAACGCGGTGGACACGAACGCCAGCCGCGTCCCATCGGGACTCCACCGGGGTTCCATGTACACGGCCGAGTCGTTGGTGAGCCGCGTCTCGGTGCCGGTGGCGAGGTCGAGCAGGTAGAGCTGGTACGCATCACCCGCGTAGCGCGTGAACACCACCCGCTTCCCGTCTCGGCTCACATCCGGCTGGTGGTCGTAGCCCGGCGCGTTGGTGAGCTGCGTGAGGGTGGTGGCGCCGAGCGCGCGCTTCCAGAGGGAGCCGCCCTGCGCGATCACCAGGGTGGCGCTGTCGGCCCACGCCACCGCGTGCGCGCCCGAGGTCACTTGGGGCACGTACAGGTTGCGCCAGTAGTACGGGTGCGGCTCGGCCACCTGCTGGAGGACGGGGGCGCGCTGGGCGTGGGCGGCAGCGGGGAGCAGCAGCACCGCCGCGCACAGGCCGCCGAGTGACGCGCGCGCGGTGAGAGTCCGGAGGGTCGCAGTCATGCCGAACAAGATGCGTCGGGCTGGGGGCGGCGGGAACCAGCGCCGAGGGCGGAAGTGGGCAGTTCTGATGCGCTACGAGACTAGCGGTGTCGCTAGGCAATTGTAGGTTCACAG
>JANLSF010000630.1:0-1744 GCA_031362285.1 Gemmatimonadota bacterium
CGGCCACGCCGCTCTTCACCAGCTCGTCGGCCACGGCGAGGATGTCCACCACTTCCTTGTTGCCCCAGTCGGCGTAGATCGCCTTCTGCCACGCATGCCCCCGGCCGTCGGAGCCGCGATAGTTCACGCCGGCCACGGCAAAGCCCTTGGCCGCGATCACCTGGCGCGTGAAGTCGAAGTTGTAGCCGTCCTGCGCCTTGGGGCCGCCGTGGATGTAGAGCACGGTGGGGAGCATCCGCGCCGATTCCTTGCCCGGCGGTCGGATCAGCACGCCGCGGGTCTCGGCGCCGTCCTTGCCCTTGGCGGAGATCCCCTCCACGGTGCCCAGCTGAATCCCGGCCATGAAGGCGTCGTTGTGCGTGGTGAGGCGGCGGAGCGCGCCGTCCTCAAGCGCGTACAGTTCGTCCGGCGTCTTCGGGTCGCTCGCCAGCACGGCCCAGCGGCCGCTGGCACCGGGGGCGAGCGCGCTCACCACGTTGCGCGCGGCCGTCACCCTCGTGAACGCGCCGGTGGCGGCATCCACGCGGGCCACGTACTGCTCACGGTCGTCGGTCACGAGGAGCATGATGGCCTTGCCGTCAGTGCTCCAGGCCGGCTGCGACACGCCGCGATCGAGCGCAGCGGTGAGCACGCGCGGCGTACCGCCGTCGGCGGCAACCACCGCGAGGCGCATCTGGTCGTACGTGAACACCGGCGCGTCCTTGCCGGTGAGGTACGCCACCTGCTTGCCGTCGGGGCTCCACGCGGCGCGCGCGGCGATCAGGTCCTGCCCGTCGAAGGTGGTCAGCTGGCGCGGCACGGCGCCGGCGCGCGCCTCGACCACGAACACGTCCTGCTGTTCGGTCTTGTCGCCTTCGGGGCGCCGGTTGCTCACGAACAAGAGCCGCGTGCCGTCGGGGCTCCACACCGGGCGCTCGTCGTCCCACGGGCCGCGGGTCAGCGTGTCGAGCTTCTTCGTGGCAATGTCGTACAGGTACAGGTGCGCGCGACGGTTCGAGAGATACCCCTCGATGTCCTCCTTGAACTTGTACCGGTCGAGCACGATCGGCTTGGCGCGATCGGCCTTCTTCGTCGTGTCGGCCTCGTCGGGGTCGAGGTCCTGCATCACCAGCGCGAGCCGCTTCCCGTCGGGGCTCCACGCGTAGTCGCCCACGCCGCCCTTCGCGTCGGTGAGCTTCACCGCCTCGCCACCGGCGCGGTCGAGCAGCCACACCTGGCCCCCCTTGGCGCCCTGCCGGGCGCTCGTGAAGGCGAGGTACTTGCCATCAGGGCTCCAGCGCGGACGCGATTCCGATTCCGCGGTCGTCGTGAGGCGGAGCTGCCGCGACCCGTCCCACTTCGCCATCCAGACGTCGGCGTCGTTCTTGTTGGACACCGAGTCGGCGGTGGTGACCACGTAGGCCACCCACTCGCCCTCGGGGCTCACCTGCGGGTCGCTCACGCGCTTGAGGCGATACCAGTCGCCGGGCACCAGCGGGCGCCGTGTTGCCGGGGCCTGGGCCCCAGCCTCGGGCAGCACGGACGCGGCCAGCATCGCCGCGAGGGTCACCGTGACGAAACACGAGGGACGACGCGGCATGCTGGAACCTCGAACGAGCTGGGGGTGGGGCCCGCGAGGGGCAAGTGGTCGGGGCCGGCGCGTCCAACGTGCGACGCGCCGCACCCCCACGTCAATCAGGCCGAGACGGCGGCCAGTTCCTGGATCTTCACGCCACGTTCGGCGAGGGCGGCCACGTAGGCCTCC
>JANLSF010000463.1:0-3375 GCA_031362285.1 Gemmatimonadota bacterium
GCGGTGGTGAAGGCGGCCGGCTACACCACCGCCGACGACCTCGTGGGGCATGGCGTGGGGACGGGGCCGCACGAGGACCCGCAGGTGCCGAACTTCGGGAAGCCGAAGCGCGGGACGCGGCTGGTGCCGGGGCTGACGATCGCGATCGAGCCGATGGTGAACGCCGGGGTGAGCGCGACGCGGACCCTGGGGGACAACTGGACGGTGGTGACGCGCGACGGGAAGCGGAGCGCGCACTTCGAGCATACCGTCGCGATCACGGACGCGGGGCCGCGGGTGCTGACGGCGGCGTAGGCGGGGGCAGCCCACGTTCGCTCCTCATCGCCTATCGTGTGCAGCGGCCGGCGTCGTCGCACGCCGTCGCCGAGGCGCCTACGCCACTCCCACCCGCGCGAAATGCCCCTCCACGCTCGGCTGCACCGCCACCGGGTCCGTGAGCGGCGCCATGTGCTGGGCCCCCGCAATCACGTCCAGCGTCGCCCCAGGCGTCACCGCCACGAGCCCGCGCGCCATCGCCTGCGCCGGTAGCGGCGTGCGCGCCCCGTGCGCCACGGTGAGCGGCGAGGACGGCCGCCAGTCGGCAAAGGTGGTGGTCGCGAAGAAGATCGTGTTCAACTCCGCGTAGATCTTCCCCGCCACGTCCATGACCGCCTGGCGCTGGTCGTCCGGCATCCGATCAAAGGCGCCCGGCCGGTTCCAGAAATCAATGAAGTGGCGACACCAGTCGGCGGTGCCCACCAGCGAGGGATCCCGGAAGCCCGGCGAGGCAAAGGTGGCCTCCGCCTCGGCGCGCGCCTCGGGCTCGGCGTTCGGGTCGTGGCGGAGCGCCGAGAAGATCACGGGCTCGTACACCCACACGGACGCCGCGATGGAGGCGAGCTCGCGCGCCAGGGCCAGGGCCACCACGCCACCGTAGGAATGGCCCAGCAGGTGCAGCCGGGTGACACCGGGCGGGATGAGCGCACGCACGTGCGCCAGTTCGTCGGCGAGGGTGACCACGTCGCCCACGGCCACGAGCGGGTTCGGCGGGTAGCCGAGGAGCGCCGGGGCGAGGAAGGGGACGCCGGCGATGGCGGGGAGGCGGGAGACCGAGCGCCACATGGACGCCGGCGACCCGCTCGAGTGCAGGCAGAGGACGAGAGTGCTCACGGCGCGAAAACTATGCGCCGTCGGCCTGTGGCTCACCCTGCGGGTCGGGATCGGTGGCGTCGCGGTCGCCCGGGTCGCCCAGGGCATCGGCCACCACGTCGCCTGCCGCATCGGTCGGCACGCGGGTCGCCGCATTGGCAGCCACCTCGCCCGTCGCCTCAGGCGCCGCGTCGTCGAACGGCAGCTCCGGCAGCTCACTTGAGCGCGGCACGACCTTTCGCCCCGCCCGCTTGAGCCCCTCGCGGAGCACCCACTCGATGTGCCCGTTGACCGACCGGAACTCGTCGGCGGCCCACGCTGCCAGGGCATCGTGGACCGCCGGATCGAGCCGGAGGGGGAAGTTCTTGCGCGGAGCCACGCTACCGTGGGCGTCGGCGGAGTGCTCTGCGCACGGCTAGTGCAGCGAGCCGGCGTTCACCACCGGCTGCGTGGAGCGCTCGGAGCAGAGCACCACGAGCAGGTTGCTCACCATGTGCGCCTTGCGCTCGTCGTCCAGCTGCACGATCCCCTTCTTGGCCAGGAGCTCGAGCGCGTTCTCCACCATCCCCACCGCGCCCTCCACGATCTTCGTGCGCGCCGCGATGATCGCACTCGCCTGCTGCCGCTGCAGCATGGCCTGCGCAATCTCCGGCGAGTAGGCGAGGTGGCTGATCCGCGCCTCCACCGCTTCGACGCCGGCCTTGGCGAGCCGCTCCTGGATGGCGGCCCTGAGCGCCACCGACACCTCCGGCATGTGCGTGGAGAGCGACTCGGCGCCGCTTTCATGCGCGTCATACGGATAACTCGAGGCCAGGCCGCGCACCGCCGACTCGCTCTGCACGGTCACGTACTTCTCGTAGTCGTCCACCTCGAACAGCGCCTCGGCGGTGTCCACCACCTTCCACACCACCACCGCGCCGATCTCGATGGGGTTCGAGTGCGAGTCGTTCACCTTGAGCTTGGTCGTCTCGAAGTTCCGGACCCGGAGCGAGACCTTCTTCTTGGACAGGAAGGGGTTGGCCCAGTACCAGCCGGGGACCTTCACGCTCCCCTTGTAGGTGCCGAAGAGCACGAGGACGCGCGCGTCGCCGGGCTCGACCACGAAGAGGCCGGCGAGGAGGGTGATGGTAACCGTCAGCAGCGCGACGAGGGGGAGGATCCGCGTGGGGTCGCCGGAGCGCGCGACCTGCGTGAAGAGGAAGAACTCGACGGCGAGGGCGCCGAGGAGGACGATGAGCATGAGGAAGCCATTGGCGGCCTTGTACTCTTGTTCGCGGAACACGTTTGACTCCGTTGGGGTGATGCCAAGATGATATCACTTAGATATCGCTTCTGTCAAGGATTCCCCGAACCAATCCGCAGGGATTCCCCTATGTTGCTACCCAGCAAGGACTTGCATGCTTCCGTATGGGACGCAATCTGGACCGTGACTCGTTCACGGAAGCGGAGTTCAGCGAGTTCGCCGACCGCACGCGCGAGCAGTTGCAGGCGCTTGCCCTCGTGGTGGAACGCGACGGGTTTGGCGACGGACCAACGACGTTGGGCGCGGAGTTGGAGCTCGACATCATCGACTCCGCCGGGCGTCCACTGGGCGTGAATCGCGCCGTGCTGGCCGATACGCTCGACCAGCGATGCACGCTCGAACTCGACCGATTCAACCTCGAGATCAACCTCACGCCGGTCCCGGCCGCGGGGTCGCCCTTCTCGGCCATCGGCGCCGAGATCTCGACGCTGCTGGGCATCCTGGGCGACGCGGCGGCCCCCCACGGGGGGCGCATCGTGCCGATCGGGATCCTCCCGACGCTCTGCGCCCCCGACCTGCAGCGCGATGCCCTCACCGACCTGCCGCGCTACCGCGCCCTCTCGAACGGGCTCAAGCGGTGGCGCGACATGCCGTTCCGGCTGCGCATGGACGGTGCCGACCCGATCGACATCACCGCCGAGGACATCACCTTCGAGGGAGCGAACACCTCGCTGCAGATCCACCTGCGCACCTCGGTGGCCGACTTTGCGCGCACCTACAACGCCGCGCAACTGGTCACGCCGGTGGCGCTCGCCGTGGGGAGCAACTCGCCGCTCTTCTGCGGGCACCGCCTGTGGGACGAGACGCGCATCGCGCTGTTCAAGCAGTCACTCGACTACCGGGACGCCGAGGCGGTGCGGCGCCGGTTGCCGGCCCGCGTGAGCTACGGCTATGGCTGGGTGCGGAACGGCATCTGGGAGCTGTTCGCGGAGGCGGCGAGCCTG
>JANLSF010000464.1:0-2078 GCA_031362285.1 Gemmatimonadota bacterium
TCAACCGGCGGGGGAAGTAAGGGCGCCGTGGTGACGGCAGCGACCGCTGCGCCCTAGTTCGCGATCGGCCACACCCGCAGCATCACCACGCCGTGCGACGGCACCACGGCCGAGTACCGCTCCTCGACGGACGCCGCATCGGTGTGCGCCCAGAGGTCGCGCACGCGGGCCCGCTTGGTGGTGATGCCAACCCGGTCCCAGGTGGCCGTCATCGTGGTCGGCACCGAGGCCCGGTTGAACAGGAGCACGGCGCGCGACCCGTCGCTGAGCGGCTTGACCCAGACCTGCAGTTCGCTCGACGGCGACTGCCGGACGATCCCCTGCACGCCGAGCGAGTCCTGGTCCACGGCGATCACGTCGCGGTTGAGGAGGATCTCGCGGGTCGCGGCGGCGGCACTGGTGGTGTCCAGCATGGTGCGCACGTCATTGCCGGCAATGAGCGGCGCGGCCATCATCGCCCAGAGGCTGAAGTGGGCGCGATACTCCGTGGTCGTCATGCCGCCGTTGCCCACCTCGAGCATGTCGGGGTCGTTCCAGGCGCCGGGGCGGGCCACGTGCCAGTACTGCGACGAGAGATCCACGAGGGTGAGGACGCTGCTCCACCGATCGGCGATGTCGCCCGTGGTGCGCCACAGGTTGCCCACCGCCGGTGCCCAGGCCCACGGCTCGCTCCGTCCCCACTCGCAGATGCTGAAGACGATGTTGCGCCCCGACGCGGCGAGGGCCTTCCCGAACTTCGTGTACTGCGTGCGCGCGTCGAGCCCCTCGGAGTGGCACCAGTCGATCTTGACGTAGTCCACTCCCCATGCGGCGTACGTCTTCGCGTCGATGGCTTCGTAGCCGTAGCTGCCGGGGCGCCCTTCGCAGGTCTTCGTGCCGGCGTCGGTGTAGATGCCGAACTTGAGCCCCTTGCCGTGCACGTAGTCGGCGAGCGCCTTGATGCCGGAAGGAAAGCGCAGCGAATCGGCGACGATCGTGCCCTGCGCGGTGCGTCCCACCTGCCAGCAGTCGTCGATGGTGACGTACTGGTAGCCGGCCTCGCGCATCCCGTTGGCGCTGATCGCGTCGGCCACCTCGCGGATGAGCTTGTCGCTCACGTTGCAGCCGAAGTTGTTCCAGCTGTTCCACCCCATGGGCGGGGTGCGGGCGAGGCCATTGTCGGTGCGGTCCGCGGGGGGGACGGCAGAGAGGGTGACGCCGACAAGGGCCACGAGGGAACCCAGCGTGATGCCACGTCGCAGGGTGGGGCGCATGGGGCCGACCTTGGTCAGGAGTGGGGGGCGTCGCACGGGAGCGGGTAACAGCGCGCTGCCGTCAGACGCGAAGCCCGAATCTACGGGTGCCAGGTGCTCCGCGCTGGCACCCCTGCCCCGCCCCTGCTATCGTGCGGACACTCATGACGTCCCTCACCAAACTGCTCCTCGAGACGCGCGCACCGGCCGCCGCGACCGTCCTCGTCGCCCTCCTGCTCTGGGAGAGCGTGCAGCCCTTCTTCCCGCTCTTTGCCGGTCGTGGGACGCCTTGGCGCGCGCGCCTCGTGCACGGGCTCACCAACGCCGGGTTCGGCTTGCTCAACGGCCTCGCCATCCGTCTCGTCTTTGTCGGTCTCTGGGCCGCGACCATGGAGTGGGCGCAGGCGCACGACGTGGGGCTGCTGCGGTGGCTGCCCATGCCGGCGTGGCTCCACGGCGTGGTCGCCGTGCTGCTGCTCGACACGTGGACGTACGCGTGGCACCGGCTCAACCATGTCGTCCGCTTTCTCTGGCGCTTTCACCGGCTGCATCACGCCGACCGGCAGATGGACGTGACGACGGCCAACCGGTTTCACCTGGGCGAGATCACCCTGTCCTCGCTCGCGCGCGTGCCCGTGCTTGCGTTGATCGGCTGCCGGCTGGACGAACTGGCCCTGTACGAGGTGCTGCTGTTCGCGGTCGTCCAGTTCCACCATGCCAATGTCGGCCTGCCCGCGTGGCTCGATCGTGCGCTGCGCGTCGTGATCGTCACCCCGCACCTCCACAAGGTGCACCACTCGGTGGTCATCGCCGAGCAGAACGCGAACTTCAGCTCGCTGTTCTCCT
>JANLSF010000654.1:0-2325 GCA_031362285.1 Gemmatimonadota bacterium
CAGGGGGCCGTCGGCTACTCGCCGAGCGACCTGCCGCTGGACGAGCTCTCGTTCCTGTACTTCATCCGCACGCTGCCGCTCGGCCTCGACTCGGCCTGGCTCTTCTCGCGCCACTACGACCCGGCACGCAGCCCGACGCAGGTGCGCGTGCTCGGCCACGAGTCGCTCAAGACCGACCTGGGCCGGCTCGAGACGTGGAAGGTGGAGCTCAAGGTGCGCGACCCCGCGCACTTCCGTGGCCTTGGCAGGATGATCGTGCACCTGAGCGACGACGCGCAGCGCATCCCGCTGCGCATCGAGACGGACATGCGCGAGGCCGGCGGGACCGTCATGGAGATCACCTCCCGCCAACCGGCGACGACGGATGCGCGCGCCTGCACCCCGCTGGCGGGAATCCCCGACACGGCCTCGCGGTTGCCTGACAAATAATCCTCAGGCTGCCCGACGCCGCCCGACGTTGGCCAGCACGACCTTGGATGCACCAGACGCGCACCGCGCTGCGACCGACCCCATCCGAGACCGAACATGACCTGCCGACTTCCCGTTTCCCTCGCCCTCGCGGCCGGGCTGACGCTGGCGTCGAGCCCCGTGCCTGCCCAACACCTCGCCCTGGCTCCGGAGAGCCGGCTCTGGGTGGAAGGGACGTCGACCGTCCGGAGCTGGAACTGCAAGGCCCCCGGCGTCACGGCGACGATCAACGCCGACGGCGAGCGTGACGCGGCCAAGGACGTGCTCAAGGGCGAGAAGGGCATCGCCGGGGTGACCCTCATCGTGGCCGTGCCGATGATGAACTGCAACGACAACGACACGATGAACGAGCACATGCGGAAGGCGCTGAAGGCGACCGAGTTCCAGGCGATCACGTTCAAGCTCGCGCGCTACGAGCTCGCCAAGAGCGCCACTGGCCTGCAGGCCACCCTGAGCGGCACCCTGCTCCTGGGCGGCGTCGAGAAGCCGATCGAATTCCCCGTGGAGGTGGCCGACGGCGGCGCGGGGAGGCTGCACGTCACCGGCAGCGCGGTCGTGAAGATGCGGGACTTCGACCTCAAGCCGCCCACGCTGATGCTCGGCACGATGCGCGTCGGCAACGACATCACCGTGAAGTTCGACCTGTTGTTGAACCCGTGACACCGGGCGTGCTGCACCGTCCTGCGACGCTTCCCCAACCCACCGCCACTTCACCGGACCTGACCATGACCTCCCTTCGTAAGTTCTCAACCCTCGCGCTGCTCGCCACCCTCAGTGGCGTGGCCGGCGCCCAGCAGAACGCGGACGCCTGGAATGCCGGGCAGCCGCCGCAGAAGGTCCAGTACTTCCGCCTGCGCGACCAGCGCGGCATGAACGTCTTCGAGGCGCCCAAGGACTCGGGCGTGGCCTACAAGGGGTTCGACTTCATGATCGGCGTCGGCTTCACGCAGCAGTTCCAGTCGCTGACGCACGAGAACAGCTACTCCCCCACCGGCAGCTGCACCCCGGTCGGCACCCCTGCGGTCTCGCCGTGCAAGTTGATCGGCATCGGCCCCGGGTTCAACATCGCGAACGCCAACCTGTACCTCGACTTCCAGCTCGCGCGCGGCATCCGCATGCAGAGCACGGTCTACCTCGCCTCCAAGCACCACAACGAGGCCTGGGTAAAGGACGGCTACGTGCTGGTTGACGCGTCCCCGTGGAAGAACGAGTTCCTGGACCAGATCTTCGAGCGCGTGACCATCAAGGTCGGCCACATGGAGATCAACTACGGCGACACGCACTTCCGCCGCAGCGACAACGGCATGGCGCTGTACAACCCGCTCGTGGGCAACTACCTGATGGACGCCTTCTCCACCCAGGTGGGCATGGAGTTCTACTACCGGGACCCCAGCGGCCTGTTCGGGATGTTCGGGATCACGAGCGGTGAGCTCAACTCGACGGTGACCAACCCGAATGCCCGCGACTACGCCTTCCTCTACAAGGCGGGCTATGACAAGCAGGTGAACTCGGACCTCCGCGTCCGTCTCAGCGGCTCGATGTACACGCAGGCGTCGGCGGCCAACAACACCCTCTACGGCGGCGACCGCGCCGGCTCGCGCTATGGCTACGTGCTCGAGCCCACGACGGCCACGCTGACCGCCAACGCCTTCTCGGGCAACTACGACCCGGGCCTCAAGGATCGCATCCAGTCGATCGAGATCAACCCGTTCATCAAGTTCCAGGGCCTCGAGCTGTTCGGGAACTACGAGAACGCCCGCGGCCGCGGCGCGGCCGAGACGATTGACCGCACCAGCGAGCAGCTGGCCGGCGACGTGGTCTATCGCTTCCTCCCCAACGAGCGGGCCTTCGTGGCCG
>JANLSF010000672.1:0-1830 GCA_031362285.1 Gemmatimonadota bacterium
GTCGGTGTGGGCCGCGGCGATCCCGTTCGCCGCCAGCACCCGGACCATGCCGTCCTCGCCGACGCTCTGCAGGATCACCCCGTCGACCTTCTCGATGTCCATCAGCGCGTCCATGAACCGCTGCAGCACGCGCCGCGGCTCGAGCTCGGCGTTGATCTCGTGCCCGAGTTCCCACATGCGATGCAGCACGCGCTGCGCCTCGGTGAGCGCCACCGTGCGCTTGGACACCGACGTCTCGAGCGTGCTCGAGAGTTCGCGCTCGGCCCGCACCCGTTCCTCGAGCTCGCGGGAGCGCCGCTCGGCGCGGGCCACCACCCGCTGCAGCAGGAGGAGGCTCAGGGCGATCGCCAGCAGGATCAGCTCGAGCGAGAAGCCGTCGGTGAAGAACGAGCCGAGAATCACGCCGCCGATCAGCAGGATCGCCGCGACCTGCAGCGAGGTCTCCACCGGGGCGGTCGCGTCCGTCCTCGGCGCCGGCGCCTCCACCGGGCCGCTCGCACCGGCACCGGTGGGCAGGGTCACTGCAGGAACTCGTGCAGCAGCCCGTGGAAGTGGTGCACGCCGTTCTCGCGCGTGGCGGAGTAGCGGCCCCGGTCGTAGACGCGCGAGCGGAGGTTCTTCTGCACCGCCTCGCAGATGCCGATGTCCTCGTCCTGGATCTCGTCGCTGAAGGCGAGCATCCGCGTCCACTGCGGGTCGGCGGCCGCCTGCTCGGGCGCCAGGCTCGAGTACCAGTCGAAGATCACCGTGGTGCGGTCGTGCCCGTCGGGCAGGACGTGGTTCAGCTGCATCTGCCCCTGGTAGACGTTGAGCATCAGGTTGGGGAAGAGCCAGTAGTACTGCGCCTCCTCCCCCTCGACCTGCGGCGCGTACGTGCGGCTCGCGTCGCCGGCACGCACGGGGCGCAGCGGGGCGTGCTGCAGCGACCACCAGCGGTGCGGCTCCACGCGGTACTGGTCGTAGTCGAGTTCCTTGTGCAGCCCCGGGTGCACCATCGGCAGGTGGTACCCCTCGAGGTAGTTGTCCACGTACACCTTCCAGTTGCACGCCACCGACCAGCGGCGGCTCGTCACGTAGCGCATCCGCTCGAGGCCGAACTTCGCCGTGCGCTCGGGAATGTCCTCGAGGAAGTCGGCGAGCGGTGCCGCCTTCGTGTCGAGGTTCACCAGCACCAGCGGCCCGAACGCCGCCACCTGCACGGGAAGCAGGCGCATCTCCTCGGCGCGGAAGTGCTGCGTCCCCTCCATCTCCGGTGCTCGCAACAGCGAGCCGTCGAGTGCGTACGTCCAGCCGTGGTAACGGCACTGCAAGGTCTGCCGCTTGCCGCAGCCCGAGGCCACGGGGCCGGCGCGGTGCAGGCAGATGTTGTGGTAGGCCCGCAGCCGGTCGGTGTCACGCACGATCACGATCGACTCGCCGGCCACCTCGGCCACCACGTACTGCCCCTTCTCGACGAGTTGCTCGGCGCGGGCCGCCACTTGCCAGGTGCGCCCGAAGATGCGCTCCTGCTCCAGCTCGAGGTACACCGGGTCGGTGTACAGCCGCGACGGGATCGTGGACGGGGTGGCGTTGTCGGGACTGAAGGGGAAGTGGCGGGGCATGGGCTCGGGGCGCGCGTGGGCGCGCGCGGCCCGGCGACGATCAGCGACCGCGCGTCTTGAGAATGTACATCGGGACGCCCAGCACGACGACCAGCGATCCCCACGACAGGGTGTCGCGGTCGAGGCTCGCGATGGCCCACAGCACGAACGCGGTGGCGCCGAGCGCGATCACGCACAGCCGCCGTCGCTCGGGCTCCGGGCTGATCCGTCCCGCCGTCCAGCTGAGCGC
>JANLSF010000683.1:0-2082 GCA_031362285.1 Gemmatimonadota bacterium
AGCTACGTGCCCACGTGGATCGACATGTCGCTGCTCATCGGGAGCTTCGGCTGGTTCTTCATGTGGTTCCTGCTCTTCATCAAGCAGTTGCCGGTGATGGCGATCATCGAAGTCAAGGAAATCATCCCGGCGCGCCGCTCCGCGGCTGCGGGGCACGGGGGGCATCACTAGATGAGCGGCATCGTCGCGAACTTCCGCGAGCTTGATCGCACGGTCTCGGCGATCAAGGACCTCCAGCGCCAGAAGCTTGGCAACGTGACGGTCTACTCGCCCACGGTCCATCACGAACTCGAGGACGCCATCGAGGCGCCGCCCAGCCCGGTCCGCCGGTTCACCCTCATCGGTGGCCTCGTCGGCGTCACCTTCGGGTACTGGATCGCGATCTGGACATCGGACTACTGGCCCCTGGTCGTCGGCGGCAAGGCCGTGGCCAGCTGGATCCCGTACACGATCATCGGGTTCGAGATGATGGTCATGGTCGGGGCGCTGTCCACCGTGTTCGGCATGTTCATCAATTCGCGCATCCCGAAGCTCGTGATGGATGTCGCGTACGACCCCAAGTATTCCAATGGCGACTACGGCATCCACGTGGACTGCGCGCCCGAGCAGGAGAAGGCGGCCGAGGGGCTGTTCCGGCAGCACGGCGCCACGGAGGTCCGGCATGCGCGGTGACTTGATCCGCGGCCTCGTGCTGACCGCGCTCCTCCCGCTGGGTGGGTGCGACTGGTTCACGACCTTCCGCTACCAGCCCAAGATCGACACGTGGGAGAACATGGCGATCTCCCCCGACACGAACATCAAGTACTACTGGCCCGCCAAGTCGTTCATCGGCCCCACCTGGTCGCAGCGCGAGGACGCCGGCATGCCGCTCGTCACGCGCGGCAACCCCCAGTTCTCGGTGCCGATCACGGGCACGGCGCTGCCGTACTTCCAGATCTCGAACCTGGCCATGCCCGGCGTGATCGATTCCATCGGCGTGGCCGTCACCAACCCGACCCCGCCCTCGGATTCGTCGGTGGCCCTCGGGCGCCGCTACTACCAGGTCAACTGCGCGGTGTGCCATGGCGATGACGGGACCGGCACGAAGAACATGATCGTGATGAAGTACGGTCTCGGCATCAACATCGTCGGCGATGGCAGCAAGGCCCGGAGCGATGGCTACATCTACGGCATGATCCGGAACGGCCGTGGCCTGATGCCGAGCTACAATCGCGTCGAGGAGGCCGACCGCTGGCACGTGGTGAACTACGTGCGCGGGCTGCAGGGCAAGCTGGGCAAGGACGTCGAGAAGGGACCGCTCGGGTACCCCGGGCAGACGGGCACGGCGCTGCCGGGCTACACCACGCTGGGGCCGACGCGCCCGGCGCCGTTCGCGAAGCCGGGACGTGCGACCGGAGTGGACGTGCGGAGCGACGCGCGCGCCGCCGGAACCAAGAAGGGAGGTGACCAGTGAGCAGTGGACACGGGCACGCACACGTGCCGTCGCGCAGCGAACTGGCGACGATGGCGGCCAAGCCGCTGCCGGGCAGCTGGCGCACGATCTCCCTCGTTCTCGCGGCGGCGGGGTTCGCGCTGTTCATCTTCGGTGCCGCGTCGGGACAGGATCGCGCGTGGCAGGCGTTCCAGTTCAACTGGATGTTCTTCTGGACGATCTCGGCCGCGGCGGTGACCTTTGCCGCCGTGCAGCGGATCGTCACCGCACGCTGGTCACGCTCCACCGTGCGCCTGCTCGAGGCGTTCGTCGGGATGCTGCCCGTGCTCGTGCTCCTCCTGCTGGTCACGCTGCTGTTCGGGCTGGACCACATCTTCCCGTGGGCCACCACCCCCCCCCACGTGCACGAGAAGGCCCTCTGGCTGTCGAAGGGCTTCCTGATCCCGCGCGACCTCGTGGCGACCGGCGGCTTCGCCGCGCTCGCGTGCTGGTTCGTGTACAACTCCGTGCGACTCGACGTCGCCATCCTTCCCGAGTCTGGTCGCGCCTGGGCACGCGGGATCCGGGAGCGGATGCGCAGCGGCTTCGGGCACGAGCGCCGCGAGCTGCACACGCAGCACTCGCTCCAGGGCAAGATCGCGGTGGCCATG
>JANLSF010000700.1:0-3714 GCA_031362285.1 Gemmatimonadota bacterium
TCGTCGTGGTGGCGCCGCCGTTCGCGCCCGCCCCCGCGCCCGTGGCTCCCGAGACCGTCACGGTCCGCGATCCGGAGCTCGAACGCGAGCTCGCCCGTTACAAGGTCCAGCTGCTCGAACGCTCCGCCCAGCTGGCCGAGAGCGACCGGCGCCTCGGCGAGACGACGACCGAAGTGGTCCGAGCCATGGCGCGCCTCCGCACGTTGGCGACGCGCGCCGAGGCGGCCTCGGCGATCGCCGAAGCGGAAGTGACCCTGCAGCGGCTGCGCGGTCCGGCGGGGCAGCAACTGCCGCCCGAAGCGCGACAGGCGGAGCAGTCGCTCAAGTCGGCGAGCACCGCGTTCGACGCGGAGAACTTCGGCGGCGCCGTGTACCTCGCCACGCAGGCCAAGCGCGTGGCGACGGCGGGGCGCGGCCGACTCGCCGAGGGCGGGGGCGCCGCGCGTGCCGGCGAACGCGCCTTCGCGGTGCCGGTGCCCCTCACCACCACGTCGCGCGCGAACCTCCGCGCCGCGCCGAACGCGACGGCGACGCTCGTAGTCGCCGCGCCCACCGGCACGCTGCTTACCGCGTACGCCTACGCCCAGGACTGGCTGCGCGTGACGATGGCCGACGGGCGGAGCGCGTGGGTGCACCAGAGCCTGGTGAAGGGCGCGGCGCCGGGCGCTCCCTAGGCGGCCGAGGTGGCCCGGTTCCGGCCACCTTCCTTGGAGCGGTACAGCGCCTGGTCCGCGGCCTCGATCATGGTCGTCGGCGAGTTGGCATGCTCCGGGAACACCGCGTAGCCGATCGACACCGTGACGCTCAGTTCGGCGCGCGACCCCTCGGGGGTGAAGCGGTCCTTTTCGGTGTTGGCGCGAATGCGCTCGGCCATGACGGCGGCGCCCTCGGCCGCCGTTTCCGGCAGGATCACCAGGAACTCCTCGCCGCCGTAGCGTGCCACGATGTCCACCTCGCGGACGCTCTCGCGCAGGATCTGCGCGAGGCGGCGGAGCACCGCGTCGCCGGCCTGGTGTCCGTACGTGTCGTTGAAGTGCTTGAACTTGTCCACGTCGAGCATGAGGACCACGCAGGTGCGCTTGTGGCGCTCGCTCCGCTGGATTTCGCGCTCGAGTTCCGTGGTCAGTCGCCGGCGATTGGCGAGGCCGGTGAGCTCATCGGTCACGGAGAGACGCTCGAGCTCCTCGCGCCCCTCGCGCAGCCGCTGCACCATGCCGTTGAACACCCCGGACAGCTGCGCCACCTCGCCGCCCCCCGAGGCCGGCACGTCCACGTCGAGGTCGCCCCCCGCCACCCGGTTGGCCGCGCGCGACAGCCGCTCGATCGGCAGCACGATGAGCAGGCCAAGCCCCCAGGCCAGGGAGCCGACCGCGAGCAGCAGCACCGTCACCAGCAGCAGGGTGGTGTTGCGCAGCTGCCGGATCTCCGCGTAGGCGGTGGTCGCCGGGATCTCCGCGATCGCCTTCCAGCCGGTGCGCGGCACGTCGGCGATCATCGCGAGCACGGCCACGCCGTCCGGGGCGTCGTACGCGACCGACGCGCTCTCCGCCTGCGCGAGCTGCTTGAGCGTCGCCTCCGGCATCGCGGCGAGTGCACGGCCGATCGTGGCGATCGCGCCGCCGTCGGGTTGCACGATGACGAGGCGACCGCCGCCGCCCGCCGCGAGCTGGCGCAGCGGTTGCGCGATCCCCTTGAAGTTGAGCCGCGCGGCGAGCACGCCGACGAACTTCCCCGTGGCCCCCACGATCGGCACGGCCACTTCCATGGTCACGGCGCCCGACGAGTCGGCGGCCTGCGGAACGCCGAGCACCGGGTCACCCTCGCGGGCCTGCTTGAGCCAGTCCCCCGTGAAATGCAGCGCGCCCGTCGTCGCCCCGGAACTGGCCACCGTGCGCAGGTCGGGCGCGACGACCATCAACGCATCGTAGTCCTTGAACCGGTCGTTCACCGAGGTGAGGTAATCGGGGAGTCGCCGGGAGGCGTCGCCCACCCGCTCGACGTTCTCCGTGACCTCGTACGACGCCGCGAAGACGCGCAGGTCGTAGAGCCGTTCCTTGAGCCAGAGCCCCACTTCGCGGGCGGCCTGCGTGCTCGAGCCGGCGAGCTGCTCATTGAGTTTCGCCTCGATGGCCCGGCTGTTCTGGCGGTACGAGATCCAGCTCGTGGCCAGCGCGGGGATCAGCGTCGCCAGCACGGCCAAGGTGAAGATCGTCGTCCGCACGCCGCCCAGCCCCAGCGCGCGCAGCACGCGGCCGACGCGCGTTTCCCAGAGCTCCTGGAGCTCCACGGGGGACGGCAGGAAGGTGGATTGGCGGGCCATGCCGAGAAGATGCACGCGTGCGAGCCGTCGTGCCATTGGCGACCGGCGGCATCAGCCGTGCCCGCGCCGTCGCCGAGGCGCGTTGCGGTCGTGCGGCTCGGGCGCAAGCTTGGTGGATGCCGCCATCGGTCGAGTTGCGCTTCAAGCTCAAGGTCCCCGGCACCGACGCCTTCGAGGACTTCCAGGCCGTCAGCGTCTCGGCCCGCTATACCGGCACGCTCCGCCTCGACGGCGACACCCTCACCATCGCGTGGGGGGGAGTGGCCACGGTGCAGGAAGTGGGCGCGCTCAGCATCCGCGACGAACGCCACCAATTGAGCGACATGTGGGTGGCCGTGCCGGCTGGCGCCGTCGCGCACGCGACGCTCGTGGGCGGCTGGTGGCGCCCGCGGCTCGTGCTGCAGGCCCGGGAGCGCGAGACCCTCGTGCTCGTGCCCAGCGAAGCAAAGGGCGCGGTCGCCTTCTGGGTTGCGCGCAGCGACCGCGTGCTCGCGCGCGAACTGGCTGCGGCCATCAGCACGGCGATTGCGGCAGCGTCCGCCTCTGCAGCCCGGTCGAGCGAGCGGTAGCTTCTCCCCGGCCACGCGGCGCCTCGCCCCCGGCTGGGCAGCCCCTTCCCCACGCGCTCCTCGATGACCCACGAACAGGACCGGCTCACGCAGGCGCTCGCGGACCGCTATCGCATCGAGCGCGAGCTGGGCGCCGGCGGCATGGCCACCGTGTACCTCGCCCACGACCTCAAGCACGAGCGGGAGGTCGCGATCAAGGTGCTGCATCCCGACCTCGGGGCGGCGCTCGGCGCCGAGCGGGTCCTCCCCGAGATCAAGACCACCGCCAAGCTGCAGCATCCGCACATCCTGCCGCTGCTGGATTCCGGTGCCGCCGACGGCCTGCTCTTCTACGTGATGCCGTACGTGCGCGGCGAGACCCTCCGCGCGCGGCTGCAGCGCGAGACGCAACTCCCCGTGACCGACGCGCTGCGGATCGCGACCGAGGTGGCCGACGCCCTGACCTCGGCGCACGAGACGGGCATCGTCCACCGCGACATCAAACCGGAGAACATCCTCCTGCAGGGGACGCACGCCCTGGTGGCCGACTTCGGCATCGCGCTCGCGGTGCAGCACGCGGGCGGGGCGCGGATGACGCAGACCGGGCTCTCGCTCGGCACCCCGCAGTACATGGCCCCCGAACAGGCCATGGGCGACCGGGCCGTGGATCATCGCGCCGACGTGTACGCGCTGGGAGCGGTGACGTACGAGATGCTCACCGGCGAGCCGCCGCACACCGGGGCCAGTGCGCAGGCGATCGTGGCCAAGCTGCTGAGCGAGCCGGTGCGCTCCATGACCGTGCTGCGCCCCGCCGTGCCCCCGTACGTGGACGCCGCCGTGCAACTC
>JANLSF010000707.1:0-3854 GCA_031362285.1 Gemmatimonadota bacterium
CTCACGGAGTGCTGGGGCGACAACACCCACGGCCAGGTGGGCGACGGGAGCTACGTGAACCGCCGTGTCCCGACCCTCGTGGCGCTCGGGCTGTCGTTCGCGGAGCTGTCAGTGGGCGGGCGCCATGCGTGCGGCCGCACCGCCGCCGATGCCGTGCACTGCTGGGGCGACAACAACGCCTTCCAGCTCGGCACCGTGGCCGTCGCCGGTTCGTCGGGAACGCCGCTGCTCAGCTCGCTCACCGGCAGGGCCATCGCGGCGGGCGCCGAATTCGTCTGCGTCAAGGCCACGACCGGCGTGGGGACCTCGTGCTCTGGCTCGAACACGGGCGGAGCGATCGTTGCCGGATTCGTCCGCCTCACCAACCGTCCGGTCGGTGTGGCGGGAACGCTGCGCTTCGCCAGCGTCTCCATGGGGGAACGGTTCGGGTGCGGGATCACCGCCGCCGGTGCCATGGCGTGCTGGGGTGCGAACGACGAGGCGCAGCTCGGCCAGACGTTTGCGGGCGATGTCGTCTCCGTACCGGCACTCGTGCCGCATCCGCAGGGCCGAGCGTGGACGTCCGTGTCCGCCGGGCGCGCGCACGCGTGCGCCATCGATGATCAAGACCAACTCTATTGCTGGGGCGCCAACCGGCGCGGCCAACTGGCGGCAGACTTCAGCTCTCCATTCGAGGTCGGGCCGCGGTTCACGGAATTGCAGGTGCTGACGGTCAGCGCCGGCGAGGACCACGTGTGCATCGTCCGGACGTTTGCCCGGATCGACTGCTGGGGTCGCGCCACCGAGGGACAGGTCGGCTACGGCGGACTCGTCGACCAGGAGAATCCCGTGCAGGTCACCCTTCCGGCGGGACTCGTGCCGAACGGTGAGATCGTCGCCGGGGGTCGATTCACGTGCGCCACCGTGGACGTGCCGGCGAGCAACGGCGCCGTGTACTGCTGGGGCGCCAACGACGCGGCACAGCTCGGCAACACCGGGGCGCTCGTGCAACCGAGCCCGGTCCTGCTCTCGGGTGGGCTCGGGCTCGGCGCGCTGGTGGCGGGCCCTCGCCACGCGTGCGGAAACGCGGGCAACGACGTCTACTGCTGGGGCTCGGGCGCCGTCTTCGAGCAGGCCCGCGATCCGTCGGCCGGACCGGCCACCGTGCCGAGCGCGCTCGGGTCGGTCATGAACGTGCTCAGGCTCGCCGGCGGAAGCACGTCGAGCCGGAGCTGCGCGCTGTTCGCAACCGCAACGCCGCAGTGCTGGGGCGGCCGCCAGACGCGCGGTGAGCGCGGCGATGCCGCCCTCAGTGCCGGCAGCGCACCCACGTCGCCGGGGTTACCGTGATGCGCGTCTCGAGGTGGGGCCCACTGGGTGCGCGGAGCGCCGAGCGCTCACTGCGGATCGTGGCAGCGGTGGCGTTGGGGCTCGCTGCCTGCCGCGACGACCGACAGCTCTCGCTGGCACCGGCGCCCACGGGCCGCTGGTTCTCGGCCGCGATCCGGTGCGACGTGAAGCCTGGCGCGCGCCAGGCCTCGTGCGGCACCGCCGCCGTCGGCTTGGGGGCTTCGCGTGTCGACGCGAATCGTGTGGCTGCCGCGCGGTTGCTCGCCGCGCAGTCGCGCCCCTCAGGTGGCACGATGAACGCGGTCGTCTTTGGCGGCCAGGATGAACAGGTCCGCCTCACGGTGAGTGACGTGCGCTCCTCGCCCGCCGGCGACACCACGCGCGTCACCTTCACCTTGCGCAACCTGCTCGCGCAACCGCTCGGCACGACCAACTTCACCTCGGCCGACCCGAACGGTGTGCAGCTGTTCGTCGCCAATGGGCCGGCGGCCACGGCGGGCGCTGGCGGCACGGTGACGGTCACCGACCTCACCGACAGCAGCGCCTTTCCTCCGTTCTCCGGCCGCCGCCCGTACGCGCAGCTGCCAGGGTTGATGCTCCCGGGCGCCTCAGTGCCGTTCATGATCGGGTTCGCAGCGCCGCTCACGGTGACGGGCTTCACCTTCGACCTGCTGGTGTCCACGGAACTCGGTAATCTCGTGTCGCAGAGCGCTCCGCAGCGCACCGATCAACTCTCGGTGTCGAGTGCGGGCATGCATGCCTGTGTCGTGGCCGCGGACTTGGACCCCAACGTGAATTCGGTCAATTCGCGGGCGTGGTGCTGGGGTCATGGCGCGGGACTCGGCGTCGCATTCGACACGGCGTCGTCGGTGCCGCTGCCGATCGAGGGCTATCGCTTCCGCGCCATCGATGCCTGGGGCGAGACGCGGTGCGGACTCTCCGTCGAGGGACTGATGTACTGCTGGGGCGCGCAGACCTCGTACTCGTTCACGCTCGATGCGTCTCCCGGGCCACGACCGACGATGCCCGGGGTCCGGCTCACGCAGTTTGCCATCTCGGGCAGTCACCTCTGCGGTGTGGCGACGGACAGCACGGCGTGGTGCCGCGGCGACAACACGGAGGGCGAACTCGGCAATCCCGCTGGCACCGGCTTCGCGCCGGTGCAGGTGAGTGGCGGCCTCAAGTGGCGGGAGGTGCGCGTCGGCGACTCCTTCTCGTGCGGACTCGCCGCCGACAGCACGGCCTACTGTTGGGGGACCAACGTCTCCGGCCAGCTCGGCGACGGCACGGTGCTGGATCGTCTCTCGCCACGACCGGTGCTGGGCAACCTCAGATGGAAGACGCTGCGCCTTGGCGCAGAGTTCTCCTGTGGCGTGGACCGGGTCGACCAGCTGTACTGCTGGGGCAGCAACGCCTTCGGACAGGTGGGGAACAACAACCTCGGCGTCGACGCCACCCAGCCCGAGGTCGTCGCGCTCGCCAGCGGCTTCAACGTGCTCGCAGTGGGCGGCTACTCGGCCTGCGCCACGCGCTTCATCGATACGTACTGCTGGGGGCTGAACCAGACGATGAACCTGGGGGTCATGACCGCTGGGAGCTACCCCAATCCCGTGCAGGTCAACTCCGGGTCGACCTACACGGAGCTGTCAATTGCCCGTGGAAGCTTGGCCGCGCACAGCTGTGGTCGCGCCGGCGGCATCGTCGAATGCTGGGGCGCGAACGACTTCGGCCAACTCGGCAATCAGGCGCCCGGCGCTTCGCTCGCTGACCCGGGGCGCTTCACCGGGATCGGCGCCGTGTCGGCGCTGAGCACGGGAGTGGATGGCACCTGTGTGATCGAAACGACGCCCGCCGGTCGCGTGTCGTGCCTCGGCAACAACGATCAGGGAGAGCTGGGGCGCCAAGGCGGGGGGACCTTTGTCGGAGCTCCGGTGGCGGTGAGTGAAGCCTTCGAAGTCGCGGCAGGCGGAACCCATACCTGCGTGACGCTCTTCTTCGCGTACTGCTGGGGCAGCGGCGACCAGGGTCAACTCGGCGATGGCGGAACTGCGAGTTCACGGATTCCGCTGCTCGTGACCGGCTCCGCCTCGTTTCACGGGATTTCGGCCGGGGGCAGTCACACCTGCGCCCTTGGCCTGGCGGGGCAGACCGCCTGCTGGGGCGACAACTCCTCTGGACAGATCGGCGACGGAACGGTTGGCGGAATAGCGGCCACCCCCCACGACGTCACGGACGACACCGGTGCCGTAGTGACCGGCCTGATCAGGCTCAGCGCCGGCGTCTCGCACACGTGCGGGCTCGACTCCGGCGGCGTCGCGTACTGTTGGGGCCGGAACGACGACGGCGAACTCGGCGTGGGCGTGGCCGGCGTGAACCAGCCCTTTGCGGAGCCCGTCAGCGGCGGCCTGTTCTTCCAAAGCATCTCGGCGGGTTTGAACGCAACGTGCGGCGTCACCTTGACCAACGAGCTCTATTGCTGGGGGTCCGCCGTCTACGGGATCCCGGGGCCCAACTTCTCGACGACG
>JANLSF010000736.1:0-13340 GCA_031362285.1 Gemmatimonadota bacterium
CGCGATGCCGAGCGTGCCCGTGACCGGCGTGCTGTGCAACACGGCCTCGAGCTTGGCGATCTTGCCCGGGGCGCGGCGGGTCTCCACCCCCTTGCCATTCATGACGGCGACGCCCGCGGAGTCATAGCCGCGATACTCGAGGCGCTTGAGCCCCTCGATGAGGAGGGGAACGGCGCTGCGGGGCCCCACGTATCCAACGATGCCGCACATGAATCGGAATCCCGAGATGAAAGGGTGTCGTGCGCTTCGGTCGAACGCTCAGGTGCGCGCGAGCGCGTCCAGCGGCTCCCGCGAACGCGCAATGAGCGCGCGCGCCTCGGCCTCCGTTGGCGCCTCGGCAATCACGCGCACGATCGGCTCCGTGCCCGACGGGCGGACGTGCACCCATCGGTCTGGCCAGGACAGGCGCAGCCCGTCCTGCATGTCCTCCACCGCCCCGGTGAACGCGGCCCGGAGGGCCTCGTAGACCGATGCGAGCGAACCCGCCGGACGGGGGAGCTTGTCCTTCACGATGGCGTAGCGCGGATACTCGGCCACGATCGACGAGAGCGGCCGCGCTTCGTCCAGCAACAACTGCAGGATCAGTGCCGCGCCAACCGGGGCGTCGCGCCCGAGGTGCAGCTCCGGCAGGATCACCCCGCCATTCCCTTCCCCCCCGATGGGCGAGCCTTCGGCCCGCATGCGCACTGCCACATTGACTTCCCCGACAGGCGCGCGCAACACGCGCGACCCCAGCCGCTCGGCCACGTCGTCCAGAACCCGGCTCGTGGAGAGGTTGGTGACCACCGGGCCGGGGGTGTGTCGCAGCACGACCCGTGTCGCGAGCGCGAGGGTCCAGTCCTCGCCGATCGCCCGCCCCGTCTCGTCCACCAGGGCCAATCGGTCCACGTCGGGGTCGGTCGCGAGCCCCACCACGGCGCCCGTTCGCTTCACCAGCGCCTCAAGCTCCTTGAGGTTCTCGGCGATCGGCTCCGGCGAGCGCGGAAAGCGACCATCGGCCGCCATGCCGATGGCGTGCACCTCGCACCCCAGCTTTTCGAGGAGCGCCGGGAAGACGGTCGGGCCGGCGCCGTGGCAGCAATCGAGCGCCACGGAGAACCGCCGTGCTCGCAGGCCGGCCACGTTCAACCATGGCAACGCGATGATCGCGTCCACGTGGCGCGCGCACGCGTCGGGGTCCGTCTCCACCGTCCCGAGGCGGTCCCACGTGGCCCGGGGAAAGCCGGCCTCCACGAACTCGCGCATCGCCACGGCCTCGGCGCCATCGAGGAACAGCCCCGTGGACGAAATGAACTTGAGGGCGTTCCACTCCACCGGGTTGTGGCTCGCCGTGATCGCCAGTCCGCCCGCCGCATGATGATGCTCGACCGCCAGTTGGACGGTGGGAGTGGGCGCCATGCCGACGTCGATCACGCGACAGCCGACCGACTGGAGCGCTGCCACGACCACCCGATGAAACATCGGCCCGGACACCCGGCTATCGCGCCCGACGACGATGGCGTTGCTGGCATGGCGGCCACTGGCCCACGCGCCGAAGCCCGACGCAAAGGTCGACACGATCTCCGGCGTCAGCGCCTCGCCGACGCGTCCCCGAATCCCGGAGACGCTTACCATCAGCCCTTCGTACGCCATCCGTTCCCGACTCCTGTCCTTGAGTCCTCAAAGATAGCGCAACCCCGTGCCCTTTCAAGATTTGCGCTCGTCTTTACCCGTCCGGAACTGTGACCTACGTTACCCCCACGGTCCTGTCATCCGGATGTCGCGGGAAGCCGACCGACGTCCGGTCACGTTGGGGCGCCACCCGGTGGCGCTGCGCGACCTGCTTTCCCCACGGGAGCTCTCCTGATCACCGCCTCCGCGCCACGCCGCTCGATCCTCCCCTTCCGGTGGAAGCTCGCCGCGGCGTGCGCGGCCGCCGTGCTGGCGGCGCTTGTCGTGCTGGTCGTGCCGATCTACCTCCAGGCTCGACAGGGGTTGCTGCAGTTGCATGGCCAGCGGCTCGAGGCCATCGCCCGCACCGCCGGGGTCAGCATCGAGAGCGATTCGGTGGCCGCGCTCGCCACGGCCAAGTCACCCGCGACCCTCGCCTTCGTCCGCGGCGAACTTCGCGCCTTCTGGGCGGCCAACGGAGGCGCGGCCAGCGAGCTCGCCGACGGCATGGCGGTCGTCCGTCGAGACGAGGCCGGCCGGTGGCGCGTCGTCGCGCACGGCTCGTGGGCCCCCGACCGTGTCGAGTACCTCTCGGCGTGGACGCCCCCGCCGGGGGTCGCCGACTCGATGTCCCGGCGACGCAGTGCCTTCAGTGACCCCTACCTCGTGCGCACGGAGCGGTTGATCTCGGCCGTGGCGCCGGTGCTGCGCGCCGATGGCGAGGCGGTCGGATTCGTGCTCGCGTCCATGCACGCCGACGGCTTCCTCGCCGACCTCGACCAGCAGCTGCTGCGCATGGCGTCGGTCCTCCCCGTCGTCTTCCTCATCGCGGTGGGGCTCGCGTTCTGGATCGCCGGTCGCCTCACGCGCGGCATCGAGGCGGTTTCCACGCACGTCGAGGGGGTGGCGCAGGGCGCGCTCCGCCGCGACCTCGCCTACACCTCCGACGACGAGATCGGCCTGCTGGCCGAGAGTTTCCGCCGCATGAGCGGCCAACTGCGCACGATCCTCCGCGAAATCGAGTCCGGCGCGGCCGAAGTGGCGGCCACGGCGGAGGAAATGGCGGCGAGCGCCGAGCAGTTGTCGGCGAGCAGTGCGGAAGTGTCTTCGGCGGCGAACGCGATCTCCGGCTCCGCCGAAATGCAGACCTCGGCCATCAGCACCATCTCGGCCGGGGCCGGCGCCGTGGCGGCGCGCGCCCGCGGCGTGGCCGACCAGGCCCGCACGGCCGACCAGGCCGCCGAGGAGGTCACGCACGTGGCGCAGCGAGGCGTCACCTCGGCGCGCGAGGCGCTCGAGAGCATGGCCCAGATCTCCGCCGTCACGCGCGATGCCGTCCCCTCCGTGCGGGCACTCGCGGAGAAGTCGCGCCAGATCGGGCGCATCACCGAAACCATCGGGCAGATCGCCAAGCAGACCAACCTGCTGGCACTCAACGCCGCGATCGAGGCGGCGCGCGCCGGCGAGCAGGGCAAGGGCTTCGCGGTCGTGGCCGACGAAGTGCGCAAGCTGGCCGCCGAGAGCGCCCGCGCCCTCGACGTGATCCGCACGTTGTCCACCGAGATCCTGTCCTCGGCGCGCGCCACCGAGGAGCGGATCGTCGGCGTGTCGGACCAGGTGGCCGCCGGCGAGTCGGTGATTCGCGGCAGCGCCACCGCGCTCGAGCGCATCGGCCTGCAGATCCAGGGCAGCCGCACCGCGGTCGCGGCCATCGTGCACGCGGCCGACCAGCAGCAGAAGGAGGTCGCGGCCCTCGTCGACGAGATCGAGGCGATCACCACCGTGGCCAGCCAGAACGCCAAGACCGCCGACGAAGTGCGTGGCGTGGTCGAGGGCCAGGGCACCGCGATGCAGCACATCGCCGAGTCGAGCCAGCACCTGGCCGACGTCGCCAATCGGCTGCGCGCCGTGGTCGCCCGCTTCGAGCTGTGAGCGACCCGTTCGCGTACGTCCCGTTCGCCATTGCGGCGCGCGGGGGCACGATCGACGGGATTCCGGTCGAGCGCAGCGTCATGGCGGGCCTCGCGCTGCTCCGTCAGAGCGCCCCGCTCGTGCGGGCCCTCGAGCGCACGCGGAGCGCGATCCTCCTGCCGCCATCGGCAGCGTTCCTCACGGCGCTCGCGGCGAGCGAGGGCCGCTCCGCCCTGATCATGGACCCGGGCGCGACGCCCTCCGAGCTCATGCCACAGGTGGACCGTGCGTTGGTGGGCGCCGTGTTCACCTGGCGGTCGCTCGCCACGCGACTGCCGCCCGGCACGTCGCACGTGCTCCTCGACGACGCGCCGGCGCGCGCCACGGTGGTGATCGGCGGTCGCGCCCTCGACGTGACGCTCACCGGACATGACGCCCTGCGCCTCGACGGCGACCCGGAGGCGGCCGGGAGCGACGAGCCGTGCATCGAGATCCCGGCATTGGGTGAGCGGCCCAGCCCGCCTCGGGAGCGGCACACGCACCGCGCCCTGCTCGCCGCCGCGCGAACGGCCATGCGGACCCTGGCGTTGACGGCCGCCGACCGGATGTTGGTGCTCACCCCCTTTTGCGTCCCGTCCGCGCTGGCATTGGCCGGACTCGCCCCACTGCTCGCAGGCGCGGGCGTACTCACGCTGGGCGGGCCGGGGCCGTCACCGGCCGCAACGGAATTCGATCCGCACGAGGCCATCTCGGCCCTCGAGTCACGCGGGGCGACCGCCGTCGCGATGACCCCCGACCAGGTGGCCGCCCTGCTGCACGCGCTTGCCCGCCGCGGCTCCCCGCTGGCGTCAACGACCCTGCGTCTGGCCATCAGCGTGGGCGCGGCATTGCCCCCGGCCTGGCCGGCCCAGTGGCTCGCCGCCACCGGCACCGAGCTGCGCCAGGGCTAGAGCGCGCTGGGTGCCGGCCGATCCGCTCCGTGATCGGATCAGGCCGATCCGGGTGACGGCTCGCTGAGGTCGAAATCGGGGATCGCCAGCATCCCCTGCTCGATGGCGTCGAGGAAGGCGTCCACCACGACCGGGTCAAACTGCGTGCCCCGGCAGCGGCGCAACTCCGCGAACGCCGCCTCCACCGAATAACGGCGCTCGGCGCGGTACGGGCGCCCGCTCGTCATGGCGTCGAACGCGTCGGCCACGGCCGCAATGCGCGCCTCGATCGGAATGGCGGTGCCGGCGAGCTGGTCGGGAATTCCGCGTCCATCGAATCGCTCGTGATGCGAGCGCACGATGTTGAGCGCCATCGGCGCGTCCTGCAGCAAGGGCGAGAGGATGCGCCACCCCACCATCGGGTGCAGCATGATGTGGTCGTACTCCTCGTCGGTGAGCGGGCCCGGCTTGTTGAGGATCGATTCGCGCACCCCGATCTTGCCGATGTCGTGCACGTGCCCGCCAAGCTCCACCTGCCGCGCCACGTTGTCGTCGAGCCCGAGGGCGCGCACGATCGCCACCGAGTACTGCGACACGCGCACGGAGTGGCCGCGCGTGTACCGGTCCTTCACCTCGAGGGCCTCGGCGAGCGACTGGATGCCGGCCAGGAACAGTTCCTCCATGCGGCGCGCCTGCACCGTGACGCGCTGCTCGAGGCGCCGCTGGTAGTCGCGATTCTCGAGGATCAGCCGGCGCTTCCCCATGGCCTGCGACACGCGCGCCCGCACCTCGTCGAGGTGGAACGGCTTGGTCAGGTAGTCCATGGCGCCCGTGGACAGGCAACCCACGGCCACGTCGACGTCGGCCACGGCGGTGATCAGCATGACCGCGGTGTCGGGATGGCGCTCGCGCAGGTGGCGCAGCAGTTCCACCCCGTCCATCTGCGGCTTGCGCAGGTCGGAGATCACCAGGTCGCTCGGCGCCTCCGCCAGGAGTTGCAGCGCCTCCACGCCGGAGGGGGCCTCGCGGCACTCGAAGCCGTCGGCCTTCATGAGGCGCACCAGCACCTGGCGGATGCGCGGCTCATCGTCGACGATGAGGCAGGTCGATCCCGGCGGCACCTCCGTGGGCAGCACCGGGCGCGACGTTGGCGCGTCCATGGTCACCACGCCCATGGCGCTCCCCCCACTCCCGTGCGCCCCGGGGACGCTCGCTCCGACCGGGGGCTTCCGAGTATGTTGGTGCGCATCGTCCACAAGGATTGAAGGAAATGACGAAGGTCTACGACAGCGATCGATCGGCCGGCTTCGGCACCCAGGCCATTCATGCGGGACAGCGGCCGGAGCCTTTGGCCGGGGCCATCATGACCCCGGTGTACTTCACGTCCACGTACGTGCAGGATGCGTTGGGCGAGAACAAGGGGTACGAGTACGCCCGTGGCAAGAATCCCACGCGCGAAGCACTCGAACGCAATGTGGCCACCCTGGAGGGTGGAACACACGGCTTCGCGTTCGCCTCGGGGGTGGGAGCCACGGACACGATCATGAAGCTGTTGAAGACCGGCGACCACGTCGTGTGTGGGGAGAACGTGTACGGCGGCACCTTTCGGCTCTTTGATCGTGTGCTGAGGAGTTTCGGCGTGACGTTCTCATTTGTTGACACCCGGGACCCACAAGTCATTGCCGACGCGGTCACGCCGGCCACCCGCATGATCTGGGTGGAGACGCCGACGAACCCGCTCATGCGCCTGACCGACCTCCGCGCGGCCGCGGACATCGCCAAGCGCGCAAATGCGCTGCTCGTCGTCGACAACACATTCGCATCCCCCTGCTTCCAGCGCCCCCTCGCAGTTGGCGCTGATTTGGTGATGCACAGCACAACCAAGTACCTGAACGGCCATAGCGACATGATTGGCGGCATGGTGGTGACCAATCGCGACGATTTGGCGGATCAGCTCAAGTTTCTCCAGAACGCGGCCGGGTCCGTGCCGGGGCCCATGGACTGCTTTCTGGCCCTTCGCGGGACGAAGACGCTCCACCTGCGCATGCCCCGTCACGACGAAAACGGCCGGGCGGTGGCGGCCTGGTTGGCCAAGCGGTGGGGCGAGGAGCGGGTCATCTACCCCGGCCTCGAATCGCATCCCCAGCACGCACTGGCCAAGTGCCAGATGTCGGGCTTCGGCGGGATGGTCACGGTGGAGATGGGCTCCAAGGCGGCGGCCAAGCATGTGCTCGACCGCGTGCAGGTCTTCGCCCTGGCGGAGTCGCTCGGGGGGGTGGAGTCGCTCATCTCGCACCCGGCGAGCATGACGCACGGCAGCGTGCCGGCCGACCGCAAGGCGGCCATGGGGCTCACCGACGGCATCATCCGCCTGTCGTGCGGCGTGGAAGACGTGGCCGACCTGATCGCCGACCTCGACCAGGCGTTTGCCGGGCTGTAACCCGCGACGCTGACCGCCCGTAGGGACAGGAACCTCCTTCATCAGGATCGCCCACATGGCCCCGACTCCGCTGACGCTCATCGACTCCACTGCCTGGGAACACCCGGCCGACCGCGCCGCGCTCAACGCGATGCGCGCGCTGCCGGGATTCGACGAGGTCGTACGGAAGGTCGCGGGGTTCCTCACGGAGCGCGGCGTGCGCCAGATGTTCCTCGCCGGAGCCGTGAAGGTGGGGCCGAAGCAGCGCCCCAAGCTCGACGCGCTCTACACCGAGGTGCTGCAGACCTTTGACTGGCCGAAGCGGCCGGAGCTGTACGTCGCGCAGACCCCGTTCGTGAACGCCGGCGCATTCGGCTTCAACGAGCCGTTCATCGTGCTCAACTCGGGCACGGTGGCGTTGCTCGACAAGGAGGAGCAGCGCTTCATCCTGTCGCACGAGCTGGGCCACATCATCAGCGGCCACACCACCTACACCACGATCGCCGTCATCATCATGACGCTCGGGCTGAGGTCGCTGCCGCTCCTGGCGGGCGTGGCGCTGCTCCCCTTCGAGCTCGCGATCCTCGAGTGGTACCGCAAGGCCGAATTCTCGGCGGACCGTGCGGGCCTCCTCGGCGTGCGTGACCTGCGTGTCGCCGGGTCGGCGTTTCTCAAGATGTCCGGTGGCGCCGCCGGCGAGGACGCGATCGACGTCGACGCCTTTCTCGCCCAGGCTGCGGAGTACGAGACCGAGGGCGGCGCCTGGGACAAGGTGCTGAAGGTGCTCAACACGGCCTTTCGTGATCATCCGTTCGGCACCGTCCGCGCCGCCGAGCTGGGGCGCTGGTCCACCACCGAGCAGTATCGCGAGATCCTCGCCGGCAACTACCCGCGCCGCGGCGACCCGAAGCGCCCGCTCGGCGACGACGTGAACGAGGCCGGCGGCTACTACAAGGAGCAGGCCAAGCAGGCCGTGGACGAGGTCTCGGCGGCCGTTGGCCGCGCCAAGGACGCCTTCCAGTCGGCCTGGAACAAGCGCGGCGGGCCGGGCGCGTGAGCCGGCGCCGCCCCCGTCGGTCGCGATGAAGGTCCTCGTCATCGGAGGGGGCGGACGCGAGCATGCGCTCGCGTGGAAGCTGCACGGCGAGGGTGCCGACATCCTCGCCGCGCCAGGCAATCCCGGCATCGCGGCACTGGGCACCTGCCTGGCCGCCAGCGCCACGGACATCGCGACCCTCGCCACGGTGGCACGCCGCGAGCGGGTGGCGTTCACGATGGTCGGCCCCGAGGCTCCGCTCGCCGCCGGCATCGTGGACCACTTCCGCTCGGAGGGACTCGCCGTCTTCGGCCCCACCCGCGCGGCCGCACAGCTGGAAGCCTCGAAGAGCATCGCCAAGGCGATCATGGCCGAGGCGGGGGTGCCCACGGCGCACGCCACCACCCACACCGAGGTGCCCTCGGCCATTCGCGCCGCCCACGTGCTGGGGGCGCCCGTCGTGATCAAGGCGTCGGGGCTGGCCGCCGGCAAGGGCGTGGTCGTGGCCATGACACTCGTCGAGGCCGAGGCCGCGATCCGCATGATGCTCGAGGGGAACGCCTTCGGCGCGGCCGGGCACGAGGTGCTGGTGGAGGAGTTCATGGACGGCGAGGAGCTGTCGCTGTTCGCCATCTGCGATGGCGCGCGCGCCCTGCCCATGCTCTGCGTGCAGGACCACAAGCGGCTCGGCGCCGGCGACACGGGCCCCAACACGGGGGGAATGGGCGCGTACGCGCCCGTGTCGCTCGGCTCGCGCCAACTCGTGGACGACGCCCAGGCCCGGGTGTTCGCGCCGATGCTCGCGGCGATGGCCGAGCGCGGCACGCCGTTCACCGGGCTGCTGTATGCCGGCCTCATGCTCACGGCGGACGGTCCGAAGGTGGTGGAGTTCAACTGCCGGTTCGGCGACCCCGAGACGCAGGCGCTCATGCCGTTGCTCGACAGCGAATTGGGACCGGTGCTGCAGGCGGTGGCCGTCGGAGACTCGCTCGACGGGGTACCGCCCTTCCGCTGGCGTCCCATGGCCAGCGTCTGCACCGTACTCGCGAGCGCCGGGTATCCGGAGCGCGGCAGCGACCCGGTTCCGATCGAGCTACCCGAACTGCCCGACGGCGTGGTGGCGTTTCACGCGGGTACGGCGCTCGACGACGGTGGGCGACTCGTGACGTCCGGCGGGCGGGTGCTCAGCGTCTTCGCCACGGCCGCCACGCTGCGCGAGGCGCAGGCCCTCGCCTCGACGTGGGCCGACCGCGTGCGATTCACGGGCCGGCAGTTCCGCGCCGACATCGGGTGGCGCGAACTCGCGCGTGCCGGAGCTCCCTGAGACCGAGACGATCGCCCGCGACCTCGACGCCTCGCTTCGCGGCGTCCGGGTCGAGCGGGTGACGGCGCCGCACCCCGACGTGCTGCGCGAGGGGGGACTGCGGGCCATCGCGACCCGGTGTGGACACGCCACCTTTGTGCGCGCGTGGCGGCGAGCCAAGCTCGTGGTGCTCGACCTGGACGTGGGCGACCGCGTCGTGGTCCAGCCGCGGTTCACCGGCGCGCTGCTGCTGGATCCCGCGCCCGACCTCGACGACGCCTATGTTGCCGTGCGGTGGGAGCTCTCCGGTGGCCGCCAGCTCGTATATCGTGACGTGCGCCGGCTCGGTACCGTCACCCTCATGTCGAGCGACCGCTGGGCCGCGTACGAGTCGAGGCTCGGGCCGGAGCCGCTCGAGGAGCGCTTCGACGGTGCGGCGCTCGCGGTGCGGCTCCATGGATCTCGGCGGGCGATCAAGGTGGTGTTGATGGACCAGCGAGCGGTGGCGGGGATCGGCAACATCTACGCGACCGAGGCGCTCTGGGCGGCCGGCGTGGATCCGTCGCGCGCGGCGGCATCGCTCGGTGCGGCGGAGTGCGAGGCCCTCGCCGGCTCGCTGCGTCGCATCCTCACGGCGTCGATCGCGGCCCGTGGCACCACCTTCCGCGACTACCGCGACGCCAACGGCGGGCGCGGTGCCTACGCCGCACAGCTGCAGGCCTACGGCCGCGCTGGTCAGGCGTGCCCGCGGTGCGGCGCGCGCCTGGCGGGGACGATGGCCATCGACGGCCGCACCACCGTGTTCTGCGCCTGGTGCCAGCGATGAGCCGCCGCCGCGCCGACCGTCCCGATCCGGCACACCTCGAGCGACTGCGCGCGTCGGTCACGGCCGGGACGGAGAACCGCCCGGCGGTCTACCGGATGATCGCCGCCGATGGCGAGATCGTGTACGTGGGGAAGTCGAAGGCGCTGCGCTCCCGGCTCCTCTCGTACTTCCGCGGCGCGTGGCCCGCGGACAAGGGCATGCGCATTCTGGCGGCGGCCGACCGCATCGAGTGGACGTACGTGCCGAGCGAGTTCGCGGCGCTGCACGAGGAACTCACCCTGATCAAGAAGTGGCGCCCGCGATCGAACGTGGCGGGCAAGCGCGATGCGCGGCACTATGCCTTCCTGCGGCTCACGGCCGGTCCCGCGCCGCGCCTGCAGGTGGTGCGCGGTGGCGGGGACGGGCGTGGCACCTTCTACGGCCCCTTCGTGGGGGCGGTGCGGCTGGCCGATGCGGCGCGCGAGCTCTCCGATGCCCTCGGGCTCCGCGACTGCACCCTCGATCGCCGGATGGCCTTCGACGACCAGCGCGAGCTGTTCACCAAGCTCGAGCGCACGCCGGGGTGCATCCGCTACGAGATCAAGCGGTGCCTGGGGCCGTGCATCGCCGCCTGTTCGTCGTCGGCCTACGACGAGCGCGTCGTCCTCGCGCGGGGCTTCCTCGACGGTGCCGACAGCGGCCCGCTCGATCGCCTCCGCGCGCAGATGAGTGCGGCGAGCGACGCCCTCGAGTACGAGCGCGCCGCGAGCTACCGGGACAAGCTCCAGCGGCTGGAGGGGCTGCGCGAATCGTTCAACCGGCTGCGCTTCGCGGTCGAGACGCTGACGTTCGCGTACCCGGTGCCGGGGCACGGCGGCGACGACCGGATCTACCTCGTGCGGCGCGGACGCGTGGTGGACCAGGTGAGCGCCAACGGGCGACTCGACGACCTGGCGCACCTGACCACCCTCGCGCGCACCATCGACGATGCGCCCGGAGTGCGCGGCCGCGCCATTCCCGCGCACGAGATCGACGAGCTGTTGCTGCTCTCGAGCTGGTTTCGCCAGCATCCCGGCGAGCTGGCCCGCGCCGTGCGCGCCGATGGAGCGCCCGTCCAGCAGTTCGCCGAGAGCGCGTAACCCCAAACGATCGACGTCGACGCCCCTGTGCATCCGGGGTCTTGACGGCGGGCGGTTGATAGACTAAGCTATTAGCTAAGTCCAATGGAGGGACGCATGGAGCCACGCGGCAATGTCCGGGTTGTCAACATCCACGAAGCCAAGACCACCTTGTCGCGACTGATCGAGCGCGCCCTTCTCGGAGAGGAAATCATGATCGCCAAGAACCACGTCCCCATCGTCAAGCTCGTTCCCCTCGCCCCGCCCCCCGGCGCTCGCATCCTCGGCGCCCTCGCCGGCAAGATCCACGTGGGCCCCGACTTCGACGCCGACGACGCGCTGGCGGCCGACTTCGAGGGCACCGCCAGCGACCCCCTCCGGAGCGGCGCGTATTCCGTTCTCGCGGCGCCCGCGCTCAGGGTCGCCGAGCCCGGCGCGCCTCGCCGGCGGCGGCCGTGAGGGCGCTGCTCGACACGCACGCGCTGCTGTGGGCGCTCGGTGACCCGACGCGCCTCTCCCCGACGGCGCGGCGGGCCTGCGCCAGCGCGCGCACGACGCTGTTCGTGAGCGTCGCCTCGGCGTGGGAAATCGCGATCAAGGTGGGGCGCGGCTCGCTGCGCCTCGACCTGACGCTGGCGGAGCTGTTCTCGCGCCACCTGGTCGAGGCGCGGATCGAGTTGCTGGAGATCAAGCTCTCGCACGCGCTCGAGGTCGCGGCGTTGCCGCTGCTGCATCGCGATCCGTTCGACCGCCTGCTGGTGGCCACGGCGTCGCTGGAGCGGCTCCCGATCATCTCCGCCGATGCGGCGCTCGACGCCTATGGCATCGAGCGGCTCTGGTAGGACGCGCCTCAGCCCGACTCGTCGGCCCGGCGGCGGGTCTCGCGATCGAGGAGGGAACGCAGCGCGGCCAGCTCGGGCACGGCGCGCGTGTGCTGCACGCCGTAGTCGAGGTTGAAGGCGTAGTCGAAGTCCGGCGGGTTCGCGCCCTGCGTGTGCTGCAGGATCGTTTCCAGCTTGTCGAGCGCCTTGGCCGCGCGCGCCTCGGGGGTGTGCGCCGACTCGTACTCGTCCCAGAGCCCGAGGATCTCGTCGCGCTGGAGCACCGGGAGTGAGGCGACCAACGACACGAGGTCGGCACGCTCCGCGTCGGACTTGGATGCCGCCCCCACCTGGTCCGGCGCGGGAATGTCGCCCGAGAGCGCCTCGCCCAGGTCGTGCACCACCAGCATGCGCAGCACACGCGCGTGATCCACGCCGGGCAACTGCGGCGCGAGCACCATGGCCATGAGGCAGAGGCGCCACGTGTGCGCCGCCACGCTCTCGCGCTCGCCGGACACGGTCCATCCGCTGCGCGGCGTGCTCTTGAGCGCCTCGGCGCGTCGCAGGAAGGCGAGGATCCCGTCCAGATCGGCGGTCGTCACGAGGCGCACGCGATCATGTACGCCGCCGCGTGCGCGTCCGGTCCCGCCCGAGCGACGCGGACGTCGCCTTGGGCTTCGCCTTGGGCTTCGCCTTGGAGTTCACCTTGGGCTTGGGCGCCGCAGCGCCGCTCGGAGCGAGCGCGGCGTCCGCGTTGGCGACCTGCGCCACCAGCTTCCGCGGCGCCACCCGCCGCCATGCATCACGCGCCAGATCGGCCAACTCGGCCCAGTCGACCTCCCCATCGAGCCAGACGCCCACCCAGCCGCCCACGCCCACGTACGGCGGCACGAAGAACCGGTCGGGGCGGTCGGCCACCATCAACAGCTGGTTCTCCTTCGACGCATGCAGCCACACGCCCGGCCGCCCGGCGCCCGCGTGCGTGGCCGGGTTTGCATACATCGCGAAGAGCTTGCCCTTCACGCGAAACGTGGGTGCGCCCCACGCGACCTGCTCGTGTGCGTCGGGCAGCGCGAGGCATAGTCGCCGCAGCCGGTCGAGTGCGCGCGGCGCCATCAGCCCGCGAGCGGGTCGTGGGCGAAGCAGTGCGAGCGCACCACGCGGCCGCCGAGCACATGTTCATCGATGATACGATCCACGATGTCCTCGTCCACCGAGTGGTACCAGATGCCCTCGGGGTAGACCACGGCGATCGGCCCGGCCTTGCACAGTTGCAGGCAGAGCGCCCGCGTGCGCAGGACGCGCGGCGTCCCGGCCTCGCGCAGCTCCGCCGTGCGCTCCGTGAGCC
>JANLSF010000818.1:0-10233 GCA_031362285.1 Gemmatimonadota bacterium
CGGGCCCGCTGGTATCGCGTCGTCGCCGGCGCCTACGCCACGCGCCGCGAGGCCGACTCCCTGCTGGCCGACCTCGTGCGCCGGAAGAAGGCCACCGAGGGCGCGGCGCGCATCCTGCAGGCGCCCCTGGCCTTCCGTCTCGAAGCGGGGCTGGCGCGCGACACAACCCCCCTTGCGCTCCTCAAGTGGCGCCGTCTCGGACTTCCGGCGTACGCGATGATGCAGGACGGCGCTCATGTGACCATTTTTGCAGGGGCGTTCGAGCGCCCCGACCAAGCGGCGCTCCTCGTCCCCGAGCTGCGGGCGGCGGGGGTGACGCCTGATCTTGTCTACCGAACCGGGAGAACGCGTTAAGTGCGGCTGACCAAGCTTGAGATGCACGGGTTCAAGTCGTTTGCGGACGCGACGGAGATGGTCTTCGACGCGGGCGTGACGGCCATCGTGGGCCCGAACGGGTGCGGGAAGTCGAACGTCTCCGACGCGGTGCGGTGGGTGCTCGGCGAGCAGCGCGCGCGCGTCATGCGCGGCGCCAAGATGGAGGAAGTGATCTTCCAGGGTTCGTCGGCGCGTCGCGCGGTGAACGTGGCCGAGGTCTCGCTGCACTTTGCCAACGACGACGGGGCGCTCCCGATCCCGTTCCAGGAAGTGGTGATCACGCGGCGCCTGTCGCGCTCGGGAGAGAGCGAGTACCTGCTCAATCGCGCCCCGTGCCGCCTGCGCGACATCCACGACCTCGTGCGAGGCACCGGCCTCGGCGCCGATTCGGGCGTGGTGATCGAGTCGCGGATGATCGACGCCCTCCTCTCGGATCGCCCCGATGACCGGCGCGAGCTGTTCGAGGAAGCGGCCGGGGTCGGCCTCTACCGCGACCGCCGGCGCAGCACGGAGCGCCGCCTCGAGGAGACGGCGCAGGATCTCGCGCGCCTCGACGACCTGATCGGCGAGGTCCAGTCGCAAGTGCGATCGCTCGCCCGGCAGCGCAAGCGCGCCGAGCGGCACGCGGAGCTGACGGATCGGCGCTTCGGCGTCGAGCTCACCCTGTCGTCGCGCGAGATGGCGGCGTGGAAGGACGAGCTCACGTCGCTCGAGTCGCAGGTCGGCGACCTGCGCGACGCCGTGCCCGCCGCCGAGAGGCGTGCGGTCGAGGCGGAGCGCCAGCGCGAGGAGGCGAGCGCCGAGCGCACGGCCGCGGAAGCCAAGCGGTCGGAGTTGGCGCGCCTCGTGACGGCGCAACGCGCCGACGTGGCCGCGCTGCAGGGGGAGATCGCCGTGGCGCACGAGCGGCACAAGAATTCCGAAGCGCGCCGGCAACGCGCCGAAGAGGAGCGCCAGGAAGGCGCGGCGATGGGTGAGCGCGTGGCCCGGGAAAAGGACGGGGCGGCCGCCGAGCGCGCCCGCTGCAGCGCCGAGGTGGAGAAGGAAGGCGCGGCGCTCGCCATCGCCACCGGCGACGAGGAGACGTCGCGCGCCGCGCTCGCCGGGGCGCGCGCGGTGGTGGACACCGCCGATGTGGCCCTTCGCACCGCGCAGGACCAGCAACGCCGGTCCCGCTTCGAGAAGGAGTCGGCGGAGCGCGAGGACAACGAGTTGGCCGAGCGCCTGACCACGCTCGAAGCGGAGCGGGTGCGGCTGGTGGACCAGGCGGCCACGTTGCGACGCGAGGAGCAGCAGGTCCGCGAGACGCTGGCGATCGCCGAGGCGCGGTTCGTCGACGCGACGACGGCGCGCGACCAGGCCCGCGTGGCGGCCCGCGTGGCGCGATCGCGCGAGTCCGACCATCGGCTGGCGCTGACACGCGCCGGCGAGGCAGCGGCCGCGGTGGAGGGGAAGGTCCACGCCCTCGAGGCGCTCGAACGTGAGCGCGTGGGATTGGCCCCCGGGGCGGCGCGGTTGCTCCAGGAACGGCCGCGCTTCGGCGACGGGGTGCTGGGGCCGCTCTCCGACTTCCTCACGGCCGACGGCGAAGCCGCCGCCCTCGTCGAGCGATTCCTCGGTGCCACGGTGCATGCGGTGGTGGTGCGCGATCGCGCGGCGGCCGAGCAGGTGCGTGCGTGGCACGCGCAGGCGAATCCCGGCCCCCTGCTGCTGCTGCCGCTCGATGCCATGCCGGGCGGGAGCGACGCGCACGGTGCCCTCGGGGGCACGGTGCGCGTGGCCGAGCCCGTGCGCGCATGGGCGCGAGCGCTGCTCGGCTCCGTGCAGCCGATCGACGGCGGCTCGGCGTTCATCGACCAGCGCGGGGCGATCTGGCTCCCGGGCTCCGCGGGTGGCCCCGGACCGCTGCGCCGCCGGGCGGAGCTGACGGAGCTTCACGCGGAACTCGCGGCGTTGCAGGTGGCCCGCGCGAGCGCCGCGCAGGCGGCGGAGGATGAGCGTCGGTCCGCCGAAGCCGCCGAACTCGCGGCCACCGCGTCCGACGACGCCTTCCTGCTCGCCCAGCACGAACGCCGCCGGGAGGAGGAGCGCGTGAGCGAAGTGGGACGCCGGCTCGCGCGCGCGGAGCGGGAGGTCGGCGATGCCGATGCCCTCACGGCGAAGCTCGCCGAGCGTCGCGTCGCCCTTGGCGAGAAGGCACGCGCCGCGAGCGCCCGCAGCGAGCAGCTCGAGGCCGAGCAGGCGATGGCGATCGGCGTGCTGACCGCGGCCAGGGGCGCGCTGTCGGCAGCGGAGCGGACGCAGGACATCGCCCGCGAGGCCCGCACGGAGCGGCAGGTGGCACTCGCCCAGGCCGATGCCCGGCGACAGGTGGCCGCCGATCGCGAACGCCGCCTGACCGAGGAACAACAGACGGCGACGCAACGCATGGACGCCCTCGCGGGCGAACTCGCCGCGATCGCCGCCACCGATGGCGCGCTGGCGACGCAGCTCGCCGAGTGGACGGTGACGCTCGAGGGCAGGCAGGCGCAGCTCGGGGACGGCGAACGGCACCTCTCCGACGCCGAACTCGCGGTCACGACGGTGGACGGCCGCCTGGCCGACGCGCAGCACCTGCTCGACGAACTGCGCCGGGGGGTCATCGTGGCCGGCGACGAACTCCATCACGCCGAGTTGCGGCTCACCGCCCTCGGCGGCAAGCGCGAGGCGATCCGGGAGCGGTTGGAAGCGGAATGGCGCCGCCCGATCGAGGACTTGCTGGCGGCGCTCACGCCGCTCGAGCTCTCCGACGAGGAGCTCTCGACCGAGGCGGCCGCCCTGCGCGCGCAGCTCGAGCAGCTCGGCCTCGTCAATCCGCTCGCGATCGAGGAGCACGCCGAGGAGGTCAAGCGGCTCGAGTTCCTCACCGCGCAGCGCAACGACCTCGCCGACGCCCGGCAGGCGCTCGCCACCGCCATCCGCGAGATCGACGCCACGGCGCGCGAACTGTTCCTCGCCACCTTCACGCAGGTGCGCGAGAATTTCCGCCACATCTTCATGACCCTCTTCGGGGGCGGCGAGTGCGACCTGCGGCTCGAGAACCCCGAGCTCCCGCTCGAAGGCGACATCGAGATCCACGCCAGCCCGCGCGGCAAGCGGACGCAACGCATCCACCTGCTCTCGAGCGGCGAGCGCGCCCTCGTGGCGCTCTCGCTGCTGTTCGGCATCTTCCTCACGAAGCCCAGCCCCTTCTGCCTGCTCGACGAGGTGGACGCGCCGCTGGACGACAACAACATCGGACGCTTCGTGCGCATGCTGAACGAATTCAAGTCGCGGACGCAGTTCATCGTCATCACGCACAATCCGCGGACCACGACCGAGGCCGCCGATGCGGTCTACGGCGTGACGATGCAGGAGCCGGGGGTCAGCTCGCTCGTCAGCGTCCGGATGCGCGGCGCGGCGGTCGAGGCGTCACTCGTCGCCGGCGCCGTGGCGTAGCGGGGGTGCGACTCACGGCGGTCGGCACGGGCACCGCGGCGCCGACCGCCCACGCGGTGAACCCCGGGTGGCTGCTCGAGGCCGGACCGGTGCGCCTGCTCCTCGACTGTGGCAGCGGTGTCGTGCACCGGATGGCCGCGCTCGGCCTCGACTGGCGCACGCTCACGCACGTGGCGGTCACGCACTTCCATGCCGACCACATCAGCGACCTTGCGACGCTGATCACGGCGTGGCGCTACGGGCAGCTGCCTCCGCGCAGCGCCCCCGCCGAGATCCTCGGCCCCGAGGGGACCGTGGCGATGATGGCGAAGACGGCCGCCCTGTTCGGCGAACGCATCCTGGCACCGGGCACGTTCCCCCTTGTCGTGCGGGAACTTCCCGTGGGCAGTGCGGTTGAACTGCCGGGCGGAGTGCTGCTGGAGCCGTACAAGGTTCCCCATACGGCGGAGAGCGTGGCATATTCCATCCGTCTGGGCCGTCGCCGCATCGTGTACACGGGCGATACGGGCCCGGACGCTGGGCTGGCAACCTGGGCCGCGGGCGCGGACGTGCTCGTGGCCGAGTGTTCCCTCCCCCGCGACATGCCGGTCGAGGGCCACCTCGCGCCGGAAGATTGCGCGGCGCTCGCCGCGACGGCCCGCCCGGGATGCCTCGTGCTCACGCACCGGTATCCGCCGCTCGATGCGGTGGACGTCCTTGGCATCGTCCGGTCGGGCTTCACCGGTCCCGTGCGGCTCGCGCACGACGGCTGGTCCATCGAACTGGGAGAGTAAGGCATGCTGGTCGTGATGCGGACGGACGCCACCGTGGCGAACGTGGATGCGGTGTGCGACGCCATCCGGGCGCTGGGCTTCACCCCGGTCCCCATGCCCGGCGAACAACGCACGGCCGTGGGGCTCATCGGCAACGACGGCCAGGTCGACGGCGCGCACATCGGCGGCATGGCCGGCGTGGCCAGCGTCCTGAACGTCACCAAGCCCTACAAGCAGGTCTCGCGCGAGTGGAAGGCCGACAACACGCTCGTGACCATCGCGCCCGGCGTGACCTTCGGCGGACCCGAGATCGTCGTCGTCGCCGGCCCGTGCTCGGTGGAGAGCGAACAGCAGATCGTGACCGCCGCGCGCGCCGTGCGCGCCGCCGGCGCCACCGCACTGCGTGGCGGTGCCTACAAGCCGCGCTCCTCGCCGTACTCGTTCCAGGGGCTCGGCGTGAAGGGACTCGAGCTGCTGGCGCTCGCGCGCCGCGAGACGGGGCTCGCCATCGTCACCGAGGCGATGGACGACGCCGGGGCGCACGCCGTGGCCGAAGTCGCCGACATGATCCAGATCGGCGCCCGCAACATGCAGAACTATTCGCTCTTGCGCACCGTCGGCAGGCTGGGCAAGCCGGTGCTGCTCAAGCGCGGCCTCTCGGCGACCATCACCGACCTGCTGCTCTCGGCGGAATACATCCTCGCCGAGGGCAACCCGCACGTGGTGCTCTGCGAGCGCGGCCTCCGCGGCTTCGACTCCTCCACGCGCAACGTGTTCGACCTGACGGCGATCCCGGTGGTCCAGAAGGCCTCGCACCTGCCCATGGTGGCCGACCCGAGCCATGGCACGGGGGTCCGGTCGCTGGTGACGCCGATGGCGCGCGCCGCGGTGGCGGCCGGCGCGGACGGCATCCTCGTGGAGGTGCACCCCACCCCGGAGCGCGCCCTGTCGGACGGCGCCCAGTCGCTCCACCCGGAGCAGTTCACCAGGCTGATGGTGGAACTCCGGACCATCGCGGTGGCGATCGGGCGCAGCGTCGCGCCCTCGCCCGGGACCGCGCCCGTCGTCGTCGGGTAGTACTCGACATGAGAATGCTCGTTGCCGCCGCTGCCGCCTGCCTCGTGGCCGGAGCCGCCCGTGCGCAGGATGCCGAGGCGATGCTCGAGAAGGCGAGCGCCGCGCACACCGCGCTCAAGTCGCTCAAGGTCAGCTTCGAGCAGGTGCTCCAGAACCCCCTCACGGGCAACACCACGAATGCGCGTGGTGAACTGCTGCAGAAGGGGCCACGATTCCTCGCCATCCGGTTCTCGCAGCCCAAGGGTGACCAGATCATCGCCGATGGGCAGAACGTGTGGATCTACCTGCCCAGCAGCACCCCGGGGCAGGTGTTCCGGCTCACCCAGGGTGCGCAGGGCGGCGCCGTGGCCGGCGGTCTGGACGTGCTCGGCCAGTTCTTCAACAAGCCGCGCGAGAAGTACGACGTCAAGGACGCCGGCATCGCGCCGATCGACGGCAAGGACGCCCGCGCGCTCATCCTGACGCCAAAGAAGGGGCAGGAGGCGACGTTCGTGCGCGCGGTCGTCTGGGTGGATGCGCGCAGTGCCTACATGCGACAGTTCGAGACGACCGACGCGAACGGCCTCGTGCGCACCGTCAAGGTGACGCGCTTCGGCGCCAACGCGAGGGTCAACGACACCGAGTTCCGGTTCACGGTCCCCACCGGCGTCCGCGTGATCGAGCAGCCGGGGATGTAACGCGCGCGCGCCGCGGCGCACGGCGGGCCGCCGCGCCGCTACTTCCCGGCCACGCGCTCCAGCAACTGCTTCGGCGACTTCGCCGCCGTCACGAGGCCCATCGCCCGCCGTACCACGGGGTCCCCGGACAGCCGGCGCCGGAACATCGCGTCAACGCCAAACGAGTAGCGCGTGGCTTCGGCGCCGAGCAACTCCGCCACGACGGCGCGGGCCCCGTCGTACACGCCCCGATCGACCTTCACGCCGCGCGCGACGAGCCGGCGGTACAACTGGTCGCACATCGCGTCGGTGACGACGAAGTCGGGCGAGGTGAGCCCGTGCGTGGCCTTGAGCGTCGCCGCGTAGTCGGCGATCGCGTCGCGAAAGCCGGTGATCTGGCCTCCCAGCGCACGCTGCAAGGCCTGCTCCGAGGGTGGCGACGCCGTGTCGCCCGCGAGCAGGTCGGGCACGATGCCGCCGCCGCCGCGCACGGCGCGCCCGGCGTCGGTGCGGTATCGGCGCGTGGTGTCGTTGAGCGCGGAATCGGCGTCGTCGTCACGCGAGGCGCGGGCGCCGTGCGCGGCCTTGCTGATGCTCCGTCCCGACGGCGTGTACCAGCGCGCCGTGGTGAGCTTGAGGGCACCGCCGCTCGAGAGCTTGAACACTCCCTGCGCGCTGCCCTTCCCGTAGCTCGGGCTGCCCAGCACGATGGCGCGATCGTGGTCCTGCAACGCGCCGGCCACGATCTCCGAGGCGCTCGCGCTGCCACCGTCGACCAGCACGACGATGGGCAGGGCGGGCCACGACTGCGGCCGCTCGTCGGCGAAGGCGCGCGAGCCATCCGCATCGCGCCCGCGCACCGTCACGACCAGTTGTCCGGGGTCGAGGAAGAGGTCGCTCACGGCGACCCCCTGATCGAGCAGGCCGCCCGGATTGCCGCGCAGGTCGAGGATGAGCCCGGTCATGCCCGCGCGCACGAGCGAGTCGACGGCCGACGCCAACTCGCCCGAGACGACCTCGCTGAACTCGTTCACGTCCACGTACCCCGCGCCACCGGCGAGCACCATGGCGTGGCGCACCGCCCGGACGCGGATCGACTCGCGCGGCACGGTGAGCCTGATGCGCGCGCTCACCCCGGCCCGCTCGATCACGATCCCGACGGTCGTGCCCGGCTCGCCGCGCACCGCGCGGACCGTCTCCTCCACCGTCCAGCCGCGCGTCGCCAGCCCCTTCACCTCCACGATCCGGTCGCCGATCTCGACGCCGCTCCGTTCGGCGGGCGCGCCGGGAAACATGGTGAGCACGGTGGGCCAGCTGTCGCGGATGTCCACCGAGAGGCCGATCCCGGCATAGTTCCCCTGCGCGCGCTCCATCAGTCGCTGCAACCGCTCGGGCGTGAGGTAGGTGGTGGGCGCATCGTGCAGCTCCCGCAACAACCCCTCGACGGTCCGGCGATAGAGGCCGCTGTCGGGAATCGGCTCGACGTAGCTGTCGCGGACGCGCGCCATCACCTGGTCGAGCAACCGCGCCCCGGTCATCGGCGGGCGCGCCGGCTGCAGGCCGCGCTCGAGCAACCAGCCGCCCGACACGATCGCCGCGCCGAGCACGGCCGCGCTCACGAAGAGCCGGCGACGCATCAGCGTGACCCCACCGGCCGTCGCACGAGCGCCGCGACCAGGTCCCAGACACGCGCCGCGACCACATCCTCGCTCCCGACGGCATCCACCACGGCGATTGGTCCCGCCTCGGGATGCGCGGCCTGCCACCCACGGTCGGCCGCCCGGGCAAACGCCTCGGCCACGCGCGCATGGAAATCGGCGCCGGCGCGCTCCATCCGGTCGTGGGCGCCGCGCTGCGCGGCGCGCGCGAGCCCCTCGACCGGCGGCAGGTCGAGGAGAATCGTGAGGTCGGGCACGAGGCCACCGGTGGCCAGGGCATTGGCGGCCTGCACCTCCCGTTCCGGCAGTCCGCGGGCCGCGGCCTGGTAGGCGTAGGTCGACAGGAAGAAGCGGTCGGCGATCACGGTGGTGCCCGCCGCGAGCGCGGGACGAATCGTGCGCTCGACGAGCTCGGCGCGCGAGGCCATGAAGAGCAGGGCCTCGGTGCGCGGCGCCATCTCGTGCACGCTGTCGAGCAGCAGGGCGCGGATTCCCTCGCCGACCGGCGTCTGGCCCGGTTCGCGCACCGACAGCACCGGACCGTTCGCGTGGGCGAGCGCGCTCGCGAGACGACGCACCTGCGTCGTCTTGCCCGCGCCCTCCACCCCTTCGAAGACGACCAGCCATCCCGCCATGATGCGCCCTAGCCGAGCGTGATGATGGAACTCGTGGATCCCTTCTTGATGCCTTCGAGGATCCAGTTGTTCACCTGGTACATGATCTTGTCGAAGTTCTCCTGGGCGGACACCGCGCGCTGGTACAGCCCGTTCCCCTGCACCGTGCCGAGGAGCTGGTCGAGCTCCTGCTCCATGGCCTCGGTGGGCTGCTGCCCCTGCTGCATCAGCTGGCCCGCCTCGGCGCGCAACTCCTCGAGCCGCGCGAGCAGCTTCATCGCGCTGGCGTCGCCGTTGAGGGCGTCGGTGGAGCGCTTCACCGCCTTGTATTCGTCGCTCTGGCCGATCAGGCGGCCGAGGTCCTTCGACTTTTCTTCCAGCACGTCCGTCTCCGGTTCAGGTCTGGTTCGTTCGCCGTGCAAACACGAAGCGCTCGCGCCCCGTGAGGTCGTGCTCCACCACCGGCACCGCGAAGGCGCCCGTGCGCTCGATCAGGGCTGCCACCTGCGCCGCTCGCCGTGCGTCCACCTCGAAGGCCAGCCATCCCCCGGGGGACAAGTGCGAGGCCGCCCCCCGCACGATCCCGGCGGTGGCCGCCAACCCGCCCTCCGCGCTCACGAGCGCGAGGTGGGGCTCCCAGTCGCGAACGTCCGCGGCCAGCTCCGCCATTTCCGACTCGGCAATATAGGGCGGATTCGAGATGATCAGCGTCGCGGCCTCTCCGGCGAGCGGGGCGAGCAAGTCCCCCTGGCGAAAGTCGGGGACCACGCGCAGGCTCGGCGCGCACCGCACCGCGTTGGCCCGCGCCACCTCGAGCGCGTCGGCGGATCGGTCGATCGCCACGACGCGCTCGAAATGTCCCTCGCTGGCCAGCGCGAGGGCGATCGCCCCGGACCCGGTGCCCACGTCGACGGCCAGCGCCCCCCCGGGCACGCGCGCGAGTGCGCGCTCCACCAGCAGTTCGGTCTCGGGCCGCGGAATCAGCACGCGCCGGTCTACGGCGAGGGTCAGGTGGCGGAAGGGCGCCTCGCCCACCACGTACTGGAAGGGCTCGCCCCGGGCCCGGCGCCGCGCCCACGCACGGGCGCGGTCCGCGGTGTCATCGGGAATGGGCGTGTTCGGCTCGGCCGAGGGCCAGAGGCGCGGCGCTCCGGCGGCCGCAGCCACGAGGTCGCGCGCCTCGCGCAGGGCGTCGTCGATCCCGGCCTCGCCCAGCGGGCGCGAGAGCTCGATCAGGAGGGCGCGCGCGGTGATCACGCGAGGGCGCCCTACTCGCCCGAGCCGAGCTTTTCTTCGATGTCGGCCATCTTGAGCTTCTCGATCATCACCCGCAACTCGCCGTCGAGCACCCCATCGAGATCGTGCGTCGTGAAGCCGATGCGGTGGTCGGTGACGCGGCTCTGCGGAAAGTTGTAGGTGCGGATCTTGGCCGAGCGGTCGCCGGTGCTCACCTGCGAACGGCGCAGGCGCGACCGCGCCGCCTCCTGCTCGGAGAGGCGGAGGTCGAGGAGCCGGGCCCGCAACACTTCCATGCCCTTGAGCTTGTTCTGGAGCTGGCTCTTCTGGTCCTGCTGCGAGACGACCAGCCCCGTGGGAAGGTGGGTGATGCGGACCGCGGAATCGG
>JANLSF010000843.1:0-2407 GCA_031362285.1 Gemmatimonadota bacterium
GGCGTAGTGCTCGGCGTCGCCGCGCGCAGCGAGGAAGCCCCCCAGCCCCATCGCGATCGATCCGGCCGCGATCTCGGCCAGTCCGGCCGTCACGATCAGGTGCGTCTGCGAAATGGCGCCGGTGAGCCCCGCCGCCAGCGCGAACGGCACGGTGAGCCCATCGGACATGCCGATGACGACATCGCGCACGGCAGCGCCGGCGGTGAAGTGTTCTTCGACGTGCGAGTGCATGACAGGGCGGAGTGAAGGGTGATTCACGGTACCACGACCAGTCCGGCCGCGCCACCCAGCTCGTCGTCCACGCGCGCCATCCCGGCCGGTGGCTGCCACGAGCCGCCGTTCACGCGCAGCGCCACCCGGTGCGTGCCCGATGGCAGCACGAGGCGCGCGCGAAAGCGGGTGCCGTCGCGCGCGAGCGGCACCGGCACCCAATCGGTGAACGAGGCGCTGTATTCCACGCGCGCATCCGGGGGCGCGTCGACCTCGAGGGTGAGCGTGGTGATGCCTGCCGCGTCGCGCTCGACCAACGCTCGTCCCAACGCCGCGAACGCCGGGAGCATCACGGCGTCGTCCCCCAGGGTCCATCGCCAGCGGAGCGACGCACTGACCAGCCGCAACTCCGGCACGCCGCGCACGAGGTCGGCGAGCTGGTCGCCGCCGAACAGCGTGAGCGCCAGGCGTGGCGTGAGCGCGGCCTGTACGCCGAACGAGAAGGCCTCGCTCGACCCGAGCGTCGCCTGCAGGCCCTGCCGCCAGCTGCCCGAGACGATCCAGTCGAAGGGCGCCGTGCGAACGCGGATCGTGCCGGTGACATCGCGCAAGTCGTATGCCGAGGCGGCGCGCGAGAGCGTGTAGCCCGCCGCCTCGAGCAGCGCCCAGTCGGCCGTGCGCGACTGGCGCCCCTCGGCCGACACCACCACGGGACCAGCCGCCAGGCTCGCGCCAACGGAGACGGCGGTGTTGTCACTCGCGAGCACGCTGCGCTTCGTGTCGCCGAGTGCGCCACCCGCCCACAGCGTGAACGGTCCGGCCACCACCGATTGCCGGGCGACCACGCTCCGGCTCGTGCCGGAGACGCCGAACTCGCCGCCGTACTGCGAGAGCGACGCCGACAGCTCGCTGCGCCACCACGGCGCCGAGAGGGGCACGAACTCCGCGCCGGCGGTGCCGAACCCGGCGAGCGAACCCTCGGCGCCGAGCGAGAGTGCGCCCGAGGCCGTCCACGAGAACCGCTCACCCGCGTGGCGCAGCCCGGCGCCCATGAACGCGGCCGCCCGGCCGTCCAAGCTCCGCTGCGTGACCATCGCGAGGCCCGACTCGAAGGTCAACTCGGTGTCCTGCGCGCGCACGGTCCCTGCAAGCACGAAGGGGATGAGCCCGAGGAGGCCCATCCCGGTCGCGCGCGCGCGCAGGACCGCGTTCACTATCCCGATCGAAACTCCAGGTGCGGGCCCACCGGACCTACGGGCGCGGGCGGATAGGCGGTGCTCCGGGTGGCGTGGTGTTCGTGAGTGGTGGCGACACGGCCGTGGCCGAGACGCTGACCCCGCCCACCCGAAGGGTAAACGCCACGTCCGGGGCGATGCCAGCGGCAATGTCGGCCTGCACGGCAGCAGTGAGCGCCACCAGCTGCGTGGCGGTCGCGCCCCGGTCGAGCAGCAACCGCACCTGCGCGGCCGCACGGGCCACCGACACGCCGCTCGCGACCATCTGCGTCATCACCCCGAGCGGCACGGTGAGCGGCGCCGTTGTCCACCGCGTGCGCAGGTCGCGCAGCACCCCCGCCCCCACCCCCACCTGCAAGGCCGCCGCGCCGGCCGCCACCTCGTCGGCCGAGACTGCCACCGCGAGGGCCTCGTTGGCCGCCTCGAGGCGAAGCCCGAGCTGCTGCACGGCCTCGGCAATGCGCGACGCCGGCGCTTGCTTGGCCATCCCCTCCTGCAGCTTGGTGAGCATCGGTGCCGTGGGCACGCCCTTGGCGCTCGCCTTCGCCACGGCCACGCGAATCATCTCGCGCGCGGCGTTGTCGCGCAGGGCGTCGAGCCCGCCCGCCTGCGCGAGCGTCGCGCGTGCGACGAGCGTGCTTGCGGCAATGGCGACCATCGCGAGGCGCACGAAGCGCACGCGTGGCGACACGCGGCGATCGACGCCACGCGCGCGGCTCATGGTGCCTGCACCATCAGCACCGACCCGGGCTTCCCGAAGTCGGCATCGTCGGCGCGCGGGGCACGCGGATCGGCCACCCACCGCGTGCCGTTCACGAGAAACGCGTACTGGTGGCGCCCCGGCGGCACGAGCACGACCGCGGTCCATGCCTGCCCCCGCTCCACGCGCCGCATGGGCGCGACCGCGGGCTGCCAGCCGTTGAAGTCGCCGATCACCGACACCGACGTGGCCGTGGAATCGG
>JANLSF010000854.1:0-2564 GCA_031362285.1 Gemmatimonadota bacterium
TGCTCCGTCGGCATCTCACGAAGGCTGGATACCGGGTCGAGGAGGCCGCCGACGGACGGGAAGGCATCGAACGCGCGCGCGCGCTTCGGCACATTGCCAAGCGGGGGCGCACGCTCGACGAGGTGCTCGACCAGTACTTCACCACCGTCCAGCCCATGCACCTGCAGTTCGTCGAACCAAGCAAGCGCTACGCCGACGTCATCGTGCCACGCGGCGGACAGAACGTCGTGGCCGTGGAAATGATTGTCTCGAAGATCCTCAGACGCCTCATGGAAGGCTCATCATGACGACTCCCAGTGCCGACCGCGTGCTCGTGGTGGACGACGAAGCGGACATCGTGGCCCTCGTGGCCTACCACCTCGCCAAGGCGGGGTACAAGGTGTCCACCGCGTCCACCGGTTCCGATGCGCTTGCCCTCGCCCGGCAGGAGCGGCCCGCGCTCATGGTCCTCGACCTGATGCTCCCCGGCATGTCGGGCTACGAGGTGCTCGAGCAACTCCGGGGCGACGCCGCGCTGCGCGACGTCGCGGTGCTGATGCTCACGGCCCGCCGCGAGGAGGCGGACCGGATCCAGGGCCTCTCGCTTGGCGCCGACGACTATCTCACCAAGCCGTTTTCGCCGCAGGAACTGGTCCTCCGCGTGGGCGCCATCCTGCGCCGCGTCGGCAGCACGCCGAGCGGCGCGGACACGCTCATGGTCGGACCCATCCAGATCGACCGCGCCGCGCACCGCGTGACGATCGAGGGCGCGGACATCGACCTCACACCAACCGAGTACAAGTTGCTGGTGACCCTCGCCGAGCGGCGGGGGCGCGTCCAGGCCCGTGGACACCTACTGGAGACGGTGTGGGAGGCCGCTCCGGACATCCAGACGCGCACGGTCGACATGCATGTCCAGCGACTGCGCACGAAGCTCGGTGAAGCGGGCGAGCTGATCGAGACGGTGCGCGGGTTCGGATACCGCATCCGGGGCGCGGCCCAGACTCGGACGGCATAGCGCCCGTCGGCACCCGCTAGATTGCGTGCGTGCGGCTGACCACTCGTTTCGTCTCCGGCGCGCTGCTCATCACGGGCGCGCTTGCCACTTTCCTGGTCCTCACGGTGGATGGCCGGCTCCGGGCCCATGCCCTGGCGCAGGAACAGGCGCGACTCGGTCGGGAAGCAGCTCTGCTGGGTGCTGGCCTCGCGCCAGGCGCGCTGGCATCCGGTGCCCGGGATGCTGCCCGGGCGCTCGGGGTCCGCGTGACGCTGGTCGCCCGGGACGGCGCGCTCCTCGCCGACTCCGACCTCCCCCTCGGTGCACCGCTCGATCCGGAACGCCTGTCCAACCGCCCGGAAATCGCGGGCGCGCTGGCGGGGCGATCCACCACGGCCCAGCGCAACGACCGTCCCGACGGCGCGCCGCGACTCTACGTCGCGGTGCCGGCGCCCGTCGGTGCCGTGCGCCTCGACCGTCCCGTTGCCGACATCACCGCCGACCTCGACCGCGCTCGACGGACCCTCGCGATCGCCGCGCTCGCCGCGACACTGCTGGCGGGCGCCCTCGCCTTCCTCGTCGGGTCCGGCGTGTCGGTGCGGATCGCCGGACTGCGAGATGCGGCTCGCTCGCTGGCCGCCGGCGACCTGACGCGGCGTCCCGCGCTCAGCGCCCCCGGCGAACTCGGAGAGCTGGCCAGTGCCATGCACCGGCTCGCCGAGGCGTTCTCCGCGCGGATCGATGCGCACGCCGCCGAGGACGCCCTCATGAACGCGACCCTCGAGGCGCTGCACGAGGGGGTGGTGGCGGTGGACGCGCGCGGCAACGTGGCGCGCATGAACGAGACGGCGCGTCGCCTGCTCGGCGTGCGCGATGCGCTGCCGATGGCCACCGACCTGCTGCCGCGCGATCGGGCGCTGCGCGAGGCCCTGTCGTCCGCGCTGGCCGGCGTGCCCACGGAACTCGTGGAGACGACGCTCGGTGAGCGCACGCTGGCCCTCGCCGCCCGGCAGCTGACGCCGGGCGGCGCCGTGCTGGCCGTCCTCGACCTCACCGCGCAGCGACGGCTGGAAACCGTCCGCCGCGACTTCGTGGCCAACGTGTCGCACGAACTCAAGACCCCCCTGACCGTGGTCAGCGGCTTCGCCGACACCCTGCTCGACCCCGACCTTTCCCCGGCGATGCGACTCCAGTTCGCCGAGACCATCCGGTCGCACGCCCAGCGCATGCAGCGGATCGTCGACGACTTGTTGGACCTGTCGCGCATCGAGTCTGGTGGCTGGATTCCCAACCCGGTCGACCTCGACCTCGCCAGTCTTGCCGCTGAGGCCACGGCCGTCGCCGCGACCGGCGCGCGCCAACGCGGCGTCCGGTTCGAGGTGGACCTCGCCCCGGGGGCCGACCAACTCTGGGCCGACGCCACCGCCATGCGGCAGATCCTGTCCAACTTGGCCGACAACGCCGTCCGGCACACGTCGGCCGGCCAGGTCACCGTCTTCGCCGCCCCGGCCGACGACGGCGTGCTGGTGGGCGTCCGCGACTCGGGAGTGGGCATTCCGACGGAGCACCTGCCCCGGATCTTCGAGCG
>JANLSF010000874.1:0-11629 GCA_031362285.1 Gemmatimonadota bacterium
CTCGGTGACGAGCATGCCCGGGCCTTCGAAGGCGGAGCCATCCGCTTCGGTGACCCGACAGACGACGCGCCCTGCGGTCACGGTAGCCAGCACGGAGCGATTCTCGGTGCCGCTCGAGGTCTTGAGCTGTGACGTTAGACTGACGCTGCCCGTGTAATATCTGGCACAGTTGTAGGTCGAGAGGCTGTCGGTCTTGCAGTCGGCCCACAACGGGGATCCTTGTCCTTCGAGAACGCCAGGCGGATGCAGGGCCGCAAGGGAAAGGGCGAGCAGGCCGAAACGATGGAATGGGGCGGGCATAGGGGGCTCCTTGAGGCGAAGGTGGAATGGCAGAGCCACTCTGGACACGCCACCGCAGCGGCACCGTGGAGGCCGCCGAGAGGGGCTAAGCGACGCTGCCGTGTCTCCACCATGCGGCGGCCCGCCAGCATACTGGGCGGCTTCGTCGGCAGCATGAACCTGTTAGGCGACACGCCGCTGGCGACCAGGAGGAAGCAGCGCTGGAATGGGTACCCCCCGCGACTCACCTCGGCCACAGCACCAAGCCGAGTGCCGCCGGTCAGGCGATGGGTTTCAGGACCATCCGGCCGTACGCGATGAACGCCATGAGGAGGCCCAGTACGCCGCTCATGATGGTGGACGGTATCTCGCGGTACTGGACGTGCACCCAGATGAACACGAGGCTCTCGGCTGCCAGGATCATCGCGGCCACGACCGTGAGCCCCGGCCTCCAGTGGAGCGCGGCGGGTAGGATCAGCCCGACGGCGCAGACGAGTTCGAGGATGCCGAGGATCGTCCACGCGTCCCGCGGCAATGCGCCGAACGACGCAACCCCCTCGCTGACCTTGTCGAACATGAAGGCTTTCATCACGCCGGACGCCGCAAACAGGAGCGCCGCGAGGACTTGCAGGACCCACAGCAGGACGTTCATCGCGTGCCCCTCCTGGTTTCCGCGTCGTCGCGCGACGAGCGGTGCCTCGTCGCACGCTCCGCCGGATCGTGGCGAAGAGCAGCGCGCGCTGCGGGTCTACCATAGCGCGGCTGGCGACCGGAGGCAATGCTGTGTGGCTGGGCCGCGGCATCGAAGAGGGCGCGCAGTCGACCCGTGCCAGCGGTAGCGCACCGCGTGAGCGCCAGCATCCGCCTCACGGGGAGCGTCCGACTGCCCTGCGCAACGCCGCCCGTGCCAGGAGACGCGTGGAGTCCAGCGTTGGCAGGGGCGAGTTCGTGTCGTCAATCATGAGCGGGATCTCGGTACAGCCGAGCACGACCGCATCGCAACCACGACGTCGCAGGCCCTGGATGGCCTGTTGAAAGCGTGCCACGGAGTCCGGACGGAAGACACCATGGACGAGTTCATCCATGATCAGGCGGCTGATCGCGTCGCGGTCGGCGTCGGTCGGGCGCACGCACGCGAGTCCGCGCGCGCGCAACGCGTCCGGATAGACCTCGCTCGAGACCAACCAGCGCGTACCGATGATGCCGAGCGTGCGGTAGCCGCGTGCGACGGCCTCCGACGCGACCACGTCCGCGATGTGCAACCACGGGAGCGGTGACGCCGGTGCGACGAGCGGGAAGGCCTGGTGGATGGTGTTGTCCGGGCACACCAGGAAGTCGGCCCCGGCCGCGGCGAGCCTGTGGGCGGAACGAAGCATCAGGGCGGCAACGCCATCGAGATCCTCAGCCTCCAGGCACCGAACGTAGTCGGCCAGCGAGATGGAGTGGAGCGAGACCTCCGGGTGCGCATATGCACCGAGGAGGGCCGCCCCTTCAGCGCAGATCGTGCGATAGCAGAGGGCGGCGCCCTCAGCCGAGCAGGCAACGATGCCGATGTGACGCGACGGTGGCATGGCGGCGGTGAGGTCTCAGGGTGTGCGGCGGCGGCGGACGAATGACGTCGAGCGCGCTGATCTCGCGACCGCGGTGCCGTGGCTGGAGGCTGCGCCGATGGCTCGCGGTCTCAGGTGCAGGCTCGGCCGCTGCCGCACGCGGTCGGCCCGAAGCTGGGCTCGGACAGCGTCGCTCGGAAGACCACGGACTGGACCGTCGGGCGCACGACGTCGACCGCGTGCCGGTGGCCCGACCGTTCGTCACTGCCCGGGATCTGCGCGTTGAAGCAGGTGTCGGCCATCCCCGGGCGAATCTCCGTGACCCTGAGCCCATGGCTCTCACCCTCACGCGCGGCGGTCTGCGTCAGCGCTCGCTGCGCATGCTTGCTGGCGGTGTAGATGGATCCGCCGGCGAAGGTCCTCGCACTCACGTCGCTCGTGACATTGACGAGGTGACTCGGCAGGCCGCGTTCGTGGCGGCGCCTGAACTCGGGAATGAAGTGCTTGGTCGTCAGGAGCGTGCCCAGGACGTTCGTGTCGAAGATCCTGCGATAATCATCCACGGATGCCTCCTCCATCGGACCGAACACGCCGATGCCGGCATTGTTGACGAGGGAGTCCGCGTCAGCCGCGATGGCGGTCCGTGCGAAGGCGTGGACGCTCGCCTCGCTGGTGACGTCGAGCGCGGGAGCGCGGGAGCGCGGGACGAACGCGAACATCCGAGGCACGCTATGTCCAGGGCCGCTCGGTGTTGCACCGCACAGGTGACTCTAGACGGCTACAGTCGCTTCTTCCACAGCCGCGCCGTAGCGATGGACGGCAGCGCGGAGCCTGGCCGCGGAGCCCTCGGCGACCCGGGCTCCTGCGAGCTGGGGCGCGTCACGCACCCCACACGCGCCCGCCGACGCCCCCACCGGCTGCGCAGGACCCTGACGCCCCGCCACCACGCGGGGTCGGTCGGCGTGTGTGTTAGTCCCACCGGAGCGTCAGATTGGTCCTTGCTGGCACCAGGGCCGCCACCGCACCGCCGTCCGGACGGCCCACGACGCGCGCCAACGGAGTGGGGTCACGCCACCCCCGTCTGTCGGGGCTCGTGCGGTCGGCAATCGGCGATCGGGCCGTATACTCGACCGACCCCGATCGAGATTCCTGTCCCGAACGGGCGAAGCAAATCCCTTTTCCTGACTACCGGCAACCGCCGATGTTCGAGCCCGGCGAGAATGGCTTTGCGCAGATCAGCGGCCGGTGCGCCATCGCTGCGCAGGTGGCCGAACTGGGCGCCCTCTCCACGCAACGCCCACCCCGTGGCCACGCCGGGCGACCTCGCCGCCGACCTCGGGCATACCAGGCTCTATCCGGCGCTCCTCACCGGTGGCACGCTGCACACGCTGCCGAAGGACGTCACCACGCAACCCGCGCGTTTCGCCTAGTATACGGCCGTGCACCAGCTCGATGTCCTCAAGATCACGCCCAATCACCTCGTCGCGCTCGCCGCGGGCCGTACCGGACGCGATCTTTCCGCCATCCTGCCACGGCAGTGGGTGGTGACGGGAGGCGAGGCGCTCAAACCGGGCGTCGCGCAGATGATCCTCGCGACCGGACGGTGCCGCCTGTTGAACCACTACGCCCCCACGGAGACCACCGTCGGCGTCTGCACGTTCGATGTCACCACGGACTCGCTCGCCGCGGCCGCGGCGATGGGCGCGCAGACCGTGCCCGGGGGCCGACCGCTCGCGAACACCCGGCTGTTCGTGGTGGACGCGCACCACCATGAGCAACCCGTCGGCATTCCCGGCGAACCCTGCGTCGGGGGAGACGGCGTGGCCGTCGGGGACCTGAAGCGACCGGAGCTCACCGCCGAGCGCTTCGTGCAGCATGAGGGGCAGCGCGCCTACCGCACCGGCGACCGCGTGCGCCGGCTTCCCGATGGCACCATCGAGTTCCCCGGTCGCGCCGACGGCCAGCTGAAGGTGCGTGGCTACCGCGTGGAGCTCGGCGAGGTGGAGCAGGCGCTCCTCGCCAATCCCGGCGTGGCGCACGCCGATCGGCCGACGCGCGAGAAGCTCCTCGACTGGCTCGCGGATACTGAGCGTCGCCGCGCCGCGATCGAGGCGATGTCGGGCGAGGACGCGGAGCGGATGCTCGCGTCGCCGCCGGGCGATCGTCCCGCGTGACCCCGCCGCGTACGCCGGGGGGACCGGGAGCGCCGGACCAAGGACCGGTGTCGCCGGGCGCGAGCGACCTCCCGTCGCTTGATCCGGCGCTGGCCGCTCGCGTGGCGGGGATGTCGCCCGCCAAGCGGGCGCTCTTCCTCAAGGCAGCCGGCATTGACCTGTCGGCGACCGTGTCCCGGCCGAGCGGCGAACCGGAACTCGCGCCGCGCCCGGTGGGCACCGCGGCGCCCCTGTCGTTCGCCCAGGAACTGCTCTGGCTGATGCAGGCGGCATCTCCGGGGATGAGCGCCTACAACTCGCCGCGCGCCTACACCATCCGGGGACCGCTCGACGTCGACGCGCTCCAGCGCGCCCTCGACCAGCACGTGGAGCGGCACGAGGTCTACCGCACCACGATCACGGTGTCGGACGAGGGACTGTGCCAGGTCCGGCAGCCCGGCCGGCCCGTGTCGCTCGAGCTCCGCGACCTCCGCGCCGAACTGGCGGCCCTGCCGGCCGGGGAGCGTGACGCCCGGGTCCGCGCCGCCGCCCGGGCCGTCATGCGCGTGCCCTTCGACCTGGAGCACGATCAGCTGCTGCGTGGTGCCCTCTTCCGCACGGACGACGACGAGCGACTGCTCGTGCTGGTCTCGCACCACATTGCGTCGGACGGCTGGTCGCGCGGCATCATGTTCCGCGAGATCGCGGCGCTGTACGCCGCGGCCCGCGACGGTGTGCCACACCGGCTGCCGCCAGTCGCCATCCAGTACGCCGATTTCGCCGCGTGGCAACGCGCGGTGCTCTCGGGCGCGCGCCTCGAGCGCGGGCTCGCCTTCTGGCGCCAGGCGCTGGCCGGCGTGCCGGCCCTGCTCGAGTTGCCCACCGACCGACCGCGCACGACCGCCCCGGCGGCCGACGGCGAGCGCCTGCACGGATCGCTCGGGCTCGAGTTGACCTCCCGGCTCAAGGCCTTTGCCCGCGCCAACGATGCGACGCTCTTCATGGTGCTGCTGGCCGGGTGGCAGCTGCTGCTGGCGCGGCTGTCGCGCCAGGGGGACATCGTCGTCGGGACGCCGGTGGCCGGCCGGTCTCGCCCCGAGGTGCACGACATCATCGGCTACTTCGCCGACACGGTGGTCATCCGCACCCGCGTGGACGACAACCCGACCGTGGCCGCGCTCGTGCGCCGCGTCCGCGAGCTCTGTCTCGCCGCGTTCGAGCACCAGGAAGTGCCCTACGAGAAGCTGCTCGCCGAGCTGGCCGCCGACCGTGGTGGCACGGTGGCGCCGCTCTTCCAGTCGCTGTTCGTCATGCACGATGACATCCCGGCGCGGCTGACGCTCGAGGGGGTGGAGGTGACGGGGTTCAGCGCCGACGGCGGCTGGACCAAGGACGACGTCGGCATCGCCTTCATCGACGGGCCATCCGGCCTTCGCTTCGCGATCGAGTACCGGACCGACCTGTTCGACCGCGACCGCATCGAACGCATGAGCGGCTCGTTGCGCGCGCTGCTCGAGGCGCTGCTCGAGGCGCCGTCGTGCCCGGTCCTCGAACTCCCGATCGTCTCGGCCGACGACACGGCGCAGCTGGCCCGGTGGAATGCCACGCGGCATGCGTTCCCGGACGATGCGACGCTGATCGGCCTCATCGAGGCGCAGGCCGCCCGGACTCCCGGGGGAATCGCGCTGCAGGATGGCGAGGCCACTCTCACCTTCGCCGAGCTCGACCGGCGCGCGGCGCGGCTCGCGCGCGAGTTGCGGGGACGCGGAGTCCGTCCCGGCGCGGGCGCGGCCCTCTTTCTCCCCCGGTCCTTCGACCTCGTCGTGGGCATGCTCGCCGCCATGAAGGCCGGCGCGCACTACGTCCCCCTCGACCCGGAGTACCCGTCGGACCGGGTGGCGTACATGCTGGGGGACGCGCGCGCGCCGGTGCTGGTGACGAGCGCGGCGCTCCGCGGGCGCATCGCGGTGCCGGACGGCGTCGAGGTGCTCGTGCTCGAGGCCATGGCGGCCGAGGTGGACGATGGCGCCAGGCCGCTCGCGCAGGACGCCACCCCCGACGATCTCGCCTACGTCATCTACACCTCCGGCTCGACCGGGCGTCCCAAGGGGGTCATGATCCCGCATCGCGCGGTGGTCAACTACCTCGAGTGGATGCGCGCCGAGACCGCCATCGGGCCCGGGGACTGCGTGCTGCAGAAGGCGCCGGCCAGCTTCGACGCCTCCATCTGGGAGTTCTTCCTGCCGCTCGTGTCGGGGGCCCGTCTCCTGCTCGCGCGCGCGGGGGCACACCAGGACCCGGATTACCTGCTCCACACGATTGCCGGGCTCGGCGTCACGATCATGCAGCTCGTGCCGTCGCAGCTCCAGATGGTGCTGGAGGCGCGTGGCGCGGAGGGCCTCGGCGGACTGCGCCTCCTCGTCTCGGGTGGCGAGGCCCTGTCGGGCGACCTGCTGGCGCGGCTTGATCGCGCCGTGGCAGTCAGCCTCATCAACCTTTACGGCCCCACCGAGGCCACCGTCTACGCCACCATCTGGCGGCACGACCCGCGGCGCGACGGTCCGTGGGATGGACGCGCGGTCCCGATCGGCGAGCCCATCCACAATGTCGAGATCGAGATCGTCGATCCGGCCACCCTGCAGCGCATGCCGGTGGGGGTGCCTGGCGAACTGCTCATCGTCGGCCCCCAGGTGGCGCGCGGCTATCACGGCCAGCCCGAGCAGACGGCGCAGAAGTTCCTCGAGGCGCCCCCCGGTGTCATCCCGGCATGGCGCGCGCGTCGCTATCGGACGGGTGACCTCGCCCGGTGGCGTCCCGACGGGATCATCGAGTACCTCGGTCGCATCGACAACCAGGTCAAGCTGCGCGGATTCCGGATCGAACTCGGCGAGATCGAGGAGGCGCTCGCGCGCCACCCGGCCATCGGCCAGTGCGCGGTGCTGTTGCGCGAGGACCAGCCCGGTGACCAGCGGATCGTCGCCTACATCGCCGCGACGGACGTCGGCATGCCATCCATCGGCGACCTGCGCGCGTGGGTGCGGCAGACGCTCCCCGAGTTCATGGTGCCGTCGGTCTTCGTCCGGCTCGAGCGCATCCCGCTCAACGCCAACGGCAAGGCCGACCGGAAGTCGCTCCCCGCGCCTACCGCCGCCGATGCGACCGAAGGCGCGGGCGCGACCGCCGCGACGGGCCGCCGTCGCATGCCGCCACGCACCACGCTCGAGCACCAGCTGCTGCGTATCTGGCAGAAACTGCTCGCCACGACGGAGCTCGGCATCCAGGATGACTTCTTCGAGTCGGGGGGGCACTCGCTCCTGGCGCTGCGGCTCATCACGGAGGTGCACCGTGAAACCGGACGCCGGCTCCCGCTCGCCTCGCTGTTCGAGGCGTCCACCATCGAGCAGGTCGCCCGCCGGCTCGAGTCGTCCGTGTTCGACGAGACCGAACCGGCGGTCATCGTGATGAACGAGGGAGGGACGCGCACCCCCTTCGTGTTCCTCCACGGCGATATCCGCGGCGGCGGCTGGTACGCGCGCCGGATGGCGCAACTGCTCGGCGCCGACACCCCGGTCTATGTCCTCCCGACGCTGCGACACGACCAGCCGGACGTTCCGTACACGATCGAGGGGATGGCCGCCTTCCACGTGCGGTCGCTCAAGCGCGTGCGCGCCCACGGTCCGTATCACGTGGGCGGCTACTGCGCGGGTGGCGTCATCGCCTACGAGATGGCCCGGCAGCTGGCGGCGTCGGGCGACACCGTCGAGCGTGTCGTGCTCATCGACTCGGCGGCCGGCAACGCCCGGTTCCGGCGCATTCGCTCCCTGCTGCAACTGCTGTACCCGGTGCGCGACGAGGTGCGCGCGCTCGACCGTCGTCGCGACGCCTTCGCCCGACTGCGTCATGTCGCGCGCCGCGCCGGCGCCGTCGGTCGCATGCGCTGGAGCGAACGCGTGGCGTGGCTGGCCAACGCGATTCGCGTGCGCGTGGCCCCCGCAGCGACGGCGGACCCAGGGCCCACCGCCGCCACGCCGGTGCGCGATGCCGAGTTCGACATGCGGCCGGGCACCGAGGCGCTGCGGCTGCAGGGGCGCGCGGTCGGCTCCTACATTCCCGAGCCATACGGCGGGCCGGTGGACCTCATCACGAGCGTTGATCCCGAGAACGCGGTGAGTCCCGAACTCCTGCTCGCCCTCGGCACCGAGGCGAATGCCGTCGAGATGCAGAGCGGGCGGCGCGGCTGGGAGCACGTGACGTCCCGGCTCCGCGTTTTCGCGATGCGCTCCTCCCACGTGGGGTTGATCACCGAACGCCTGCCGCTGCTGACGGACCGGGTCCGGCAATCCCTGTTCGGCGACGAGGTGGCGGTGCCGTCCGATGCCGGCGTGCCCGCCGGCGCGTCGCCACCATCCGGATCGAGCGCGACCGCACCCCCGCCGTGAGCGGAACGGCCGCCACGCCGCCGACGGGCGCGTGGCCCCGCGCGAGTCGCGTTGCCCTCCCCGCGCCGGAGGAGCGCGCGCGTGCGCCGCTTCGCGCGAGCCGACGAGCGGGATCGCGCACGGTCGGGATGCGTGCTGGTGCGCCGGCTCCTTGCCCCGTGGCTCGGCGTGCCGCCCGGTCAGATCAAGCTTCGGGCAGGGGCTCACGGCAAGCCCGACCTGGCGCCCGGGGCGCATCCGCCCCTCGCGTTCAACCTTTCGCATGCCGGGGCATGGGTGCTCGCGGCGTCGGCCCACGGCCGCGCCGTCGGCGTGGATGTCGAGGCGCACGGGGACCTCCCGCTGGAGGAGCTCCAGTCGATGGCGGTGCTGGTCTTCTCCACTGCCGAGCAGGCGGCGTGGTCGCGCCTCGGCGCGGACGAGCAGCCCACCGCCTTCTATCGGTGGTGGGCGCGCAAGGAGGCCTACCTCAAGGGGACCGGAATGGGAATCGCGGATGGCCTCGAACACGCGACGCTCGGACTCGACGCCGCTGAGGCGCGCCTGATCTCGGACACCCGCGCGCCCGAGGCGCCGACGCGCTGGCACATCCGGCCGCTGGACGTGTACCCGGGCTACGAGGGGGCCGTCGCCCTCGCGCTGCATCACCCGCTCGAGGCGGTGCGCATCCGCACCCTCGAGGTTGGACCCGACTTCTTCCTGCACCCGACATGAACCGCCTGGCACGCCTGGCACTCGCTTGTGGCATTCCCGTGGTCGCGGTCGCGCAGAGCGCCCCCCCTCGATCGTTCCCCAAGCCGCCGGCCTCGGCGCTGGGCCGGTTCGTCGCCCTGCCCGACGTGGAGCGGGCGCTCGACCTGCGCCTGCGCGTCTTCATCCCGAAGGCCTACACCCCCACGACGTCCTGGCCGCTCATCGTCTACCTGCATTCATCGGGAGAGAAGGGCAGTGATGGCGAGAAGCCGCTCGCGAGCGGGCTGGCGCGCGTGGTGCAACGGCAGCGCGAGACCTTCCCGGCGATCGTGCTCGTGCCACAGGCGCGAGGAGGCGGGGCGCGGTTCGTGCGGCTCGTGCGCCAGAGCATCGACTCGGTGCTCCAGCGATACAACGTGGACCGCAGGCGCATCACGATCACGGGCGTGTCGTTCGGCGGGATGGCGGCGGCCAATGTCGCGCTCGATATCCCGGATCGGATCGCGGGATTCGTGGACATCGCCTCCGCGGGCTGCCAATGGTGCGAGGTGCGCGGTCAGCCCGAGGACTCCTCGTATGCGGCCCAGGCGCGCAAGTTGCGCGCCGTTCCCATCTGGGTCATTCATGGCGAGCTTGACGAGACTGTCCCCACCTCACGCGCCCGCCTGTTCGTGAAGTGGCTCAAGGCCGTCGGGGCACCCGTTCGCTATACCGAGGTGAAAGGGGGCCGCCACGGAGTCTGGGACGCGGCGTACGCGGACACGGCCGTCATCAACTGGATGTTGCACCAGCATCGCTGAGGGCCTCCGCCCCGTGCGGTGACGGCGGGCGCGGTACCCGGCGACCGAGACGCTCACCCCCGTCCCCACCCCACGCCCACCTGGTCGCAGGCGTACGACCCGCTCGGATCCCGCCACCTCTCCACCCTCGTGGCGGCGGTGTCGCTCCTCCTGTTGCTCGGCCTGCTGGCCTTGCATCGCGTGCGCGCGCACGTGGAAGCGCTGGCGGCGGTGGCGGTCCTCATCGCCGTGTTCCTGCTCGGCATGCCGGGTGATGCCGCCGTGTTCGCGCTCGATGGTGTAGCTGCCACTCAGCGTCGCTGGAGCTGGTCGCGCAGGTCCGAGGACGGCAGGTCGGGACTCCGGGGAATCGGGATGCCTCAAGGCCAGCGATTGCAGAGCCGGTCAGCCACAGTCGCCTGCCCATTATCCGCTCCAAGGGGAGTTACGCGGCCGATCGGCCGGCACAAGGCCACCTACCTCCAGTGCCTCGTTGCCCAACAAGCGCACACATCGACGCTAGGTCTTCCGTGCTGCATCGACCTGCCGTCGCACCAGTGCGGCGACCTCTGCTGGATGCGTGCTCGGAAGAAAGTGACTCCCGCCTTCGATCGTGACCAACTGCGCCGTGGGAATCGCATCGTGCAGCAACTCGGCGATCCTGAGCATCGCCGGATGGCTCTGTCCTCCGCGCACCACGGTCGTGGGAACGGCGATCGACTGTAGCCTCTCCCTGTTGGGCTCGAACGGTGTTCCCGAGGACCAGTCGCGCACGTTCACCGCCGTGGTCGCCACGACATAGCTACGCACCTTCGCGGGCATCGCATCGAACGTCCCCGCACCGCCGTAGAAATCGATGACGTGCCGAGCCGCCTCGGCATCCCCCGGGGCGACGTCAGCCAGGTACGGGCCCGTCATCGCCTCGAACATCGCGTAGTGCTCGAGGTCCCCTGACGCCCGCAGCAATCCCAGCGGATTCGCCTCCACGAGCAGGAGGCTCGCGGGACCGTGTCGCCCGGTCAGGGCGTGTGCGAGGGCGGCAAGCCCGCCATACGAGTGCGCCACGACATGCGGGGACTCGCCAATGCGGTCGATGTTGCGGTCGATGAGGTCGACTTGCTGCGTCATGGTGGTATTGCCGTCCGGTCGGAGCTCTGCTGTCGCCCCATATCCGAGCAGGCTGGTCGTTACCGTGCGGTAGCCGTCACCGAGATGACCGAGGACCGCCTTCCAGCCCGTGCCCGTGCCGAAGCTCCCCGGCAGGAAGAGGATGGCAGGGCCGGAGCCGGTCTCCATGAAATCGAACGCAACGGCATTGTCGGTCACGACGTCCTCGCGGCGCGGTGCACAGGGTGGTGGGTCAAGGCGCCGGGTATTCCCGGTACCCCACTCGCCAAACTACAGCATGCCCGTTCAGGGCACGGAGTGCCTGGTTCCAGGGAGCGCATGCGCGTCATCAGCAACCTTCCACGCAATGGCAGCATCGGCGGCGCCGTGCTTCGGCTGGTCGTCCTCTTCACGCGCGCCTGCCGCCTCGATGTCATGACTGCGCTGACCCCTCGAAATCGCGCGGGTTCGCTCTTCGCGTATCGCGGAGGTGCCAGAGCGACCGGCGACGGTGCGTCCCGCTGCTGGTCTTCGCGCGGCCGGTGATCGCGACGTATACTCGACCGACCAGGATGTCCTGCTCCGCGACCCCGATCGAGTTCCCTAGCCCGCCATCGCCCTGAAGCCCA
>JANLSF010000005.1:0-3551 GCA_031362285.1 Gemmatimonadota bacterium
TGGGGTTGTACCAGGCCAGCTGCTGCGCGGTGATCCCATGCGCGCGAGCCACGCTCGCCATCGTCTGCCCCTTCTTCGTCGTCACCGTGCTCCAGGCGCGGCGGTCGCCCTCGTCGAGGAGCGCGAGCGCAGCGGGAATGCCGGCGCCCGTTCCGGGCGGCACGCGCAGCATCCACGACACATCGGGCGGCGTGGCGCCTCGCAGGATGCCGGGGTTGAGTTCCTTGATCGCCGCGAGCTCCACCCCCGCCGCCTTCGCCACGGCCGCGAGCGGCGTGGCGGCCAGCACCAGCGCCGAGTCATAGGCGAAGGAGGGCAACGAGTCGAGCTTGAGCCCATAGCGCGCCGGCTCCTTCCCCACGAGTGCGGCCGCCACCAGCTGCGGCACGTAGTCCTTGGTCTCGCGACGGAGCGCATCGGTTTCGGCCAGCGCGAAGAACAGCGAGTCGCCGCTCGTCCCCTCGAGGTCGTCGGCATAGCGCGAGAGGCCGCGCGCCACGCGCCCCGGGCCGCCGTTGTACGCGGCGGCGGCCAGGTAGAGCGACCCGAACTGCTGCCTGAGGTAGTTCAGGAACCGCACCGCCGCGTCGGTGGAGCGCACGGGATCGCGGCGCTGGTCCACCCACCAGTCCACGCGCAGGCCGAGGCCGCGGGCGGTGCTCGACATGAACTGCCACATGCCCACCGCGGCGGCCTTGGAGTACGCGTCGGGATCGTAGCCGCTCTCGATGAGGGCGAGGTACGTCATGTCCTCGGGAAGCTTCCCGGCCTTGAGCTTGGCACGGATCATCGCGTCATAGCGCGTCCCCCGCGTGAGGCGACGCGTGAACCGCTCACGCGCCTCGCCGGTGAACAGCGCCACGAAGTGCGCCACCCGCTCCTGTCCCGCGAAGTTGCGCACGTCGATGTCCCAGCGGATCTCCGACGTCGGAGGCGCATCCACGAGCGGCACGGGCACGGAATCGCCGAACACCTTCGCGGCCTCGCGCGCGACTTCCTCGGCCGTTACCGGGAGGGTGTCGCGGCGCGGCAGGGTATCGGCGGCGGTGGGCGCCGGACGCACCTTCGCGGTGGCCGGCGCTGACGACGGCGCCGACGACGGCACGGCCGAACGGACGCTGTCGTCCCGCATGGCGGGTTCGGGCGCGCTGGCGAGGACGCCCGCCGGCCCCCGCGTGCGTGCACACGCCGAGAGGGCCACGAGCAGCGCCAGCGACGCTGCGTGGGCGGCCGAGCGCCGCCAACCACCGACCCGGTGGCTCACCGGGTCGAGATCGTGTTGCCGATGAGGCGGTTGGTCGCGTTGAGCACCGACAGCGCGGCGCCCTTGATCGGGTCGGTCTCGGCGAGCACGCAGCCGAGCAGCCTGGCGACTTCCCCTTCCTTGTGGGCGTGGATGGAGACGATCACCACGTTGGCGTCGAACGCCTTGATGGCCTTCACGCCCACGAGTTCGAACCGCAGCACTCCCGCCACGAAGCCGGCGATCGCGTTGATGGCCGCTTCGGCCGCGATCCGGTAGTCGCCGAGCGGCGACGACTGCCCCACGGCGCGACCGATCACCGACCGGTTGTCGGTCCAGGTCAGGGTGCACTCGGCCTGGCACATGCCCGCGCGCGTCCGCTCGAAGGTGAAGCCGGTGAAGCGTAGCCGGCCGCGATCCGGTGCGGGCGAGTCGTCGGTGTTGATGAAGGCGGGAGGCGGAGTCATGCGAGGGCCGGGCGTCCCGGGTCACGCCGAGCGCATTTGCGGCGGCGCCCCGGTCCTCGCACAACGATTGAACGATGCCATTCGCAACCTTTCGGCGGCGGCGTGCTATTGCCAGAGTCGCACCGTGATGATGCCCGAGAGCAGCGCGATCGCCTGCCCCGCCAGCACGTCGCCCGGGTAGTGCACGCCGAGTCGCACGCGCGAGAGCCCCACGGCGCTCGAGAGGATCAGCAACGGCAGGGCCAAGGCCGGGAAATTCACCGCGTAGCTGAAGGCCACGCTCATGATCGCCGTGGCGTGTCCCGAGGGAAAGGAGAAGCGATCGGGGACGACGACGAGCGCTTCCTCGTGGGTGACCGTGGGCCGGGTGCGGAGGATGTTCCGCTTCATGACCTGCACCATCAGGGTGCTGAGCAGGATGCACATCCCGGGTTGCCATCCCATGGCGGCCAGCGGACCGCCGACGAACAACGGGAGCAACGCCATGGCGATGCAGAACGTGGCGCCACCCAGGTGCGTGAGGACGACCCAGAGACGGCGGTCGGGCGACCGATCGTCGCCGTCGATCCGCCAGCGACGGTACAGCGCGGTGTCACGCCGGTGCAGCCGTTCGAGCAGGGTCGAGGTCATGGGGCAGACACTCCAGGCTTTGGCCGCGCCGCGGGGGGCGTGGGGATGGCGTCGTGGGGGCGTCCCGTACCGCAGGATGATCCGATGGACGTGCAACACGGGGGCCACGTGCGTGTCTCGTGTCGGTAACGTCGCCGGGACCGATCGCGACCGTCGGCGGAAGGTAGCGCCACCGGTTCCCGTTGTCAGTCCGCGCGGCACGGAGCGGCGCGACGGCTGAACGCCCGCTACCTTCCGCGCGTGCGACTGACTGCGTTGATCCGAGCGACACTCGCGTGTGCGGCGCTCCCCGCCTGTGTCGCTCGCGCACAAGGGCCGAGCCCCGCAAGCGCCACGCCGATGGCGCGCCTCGCCACGTCGGCGCTCCGGCTCGACGGTCGGGTGGACGAACTCGCGTGGGCCGCGGCCGACTCCATTGCCGACTTCCGGCAATCCGACCCGGTGGAAGGGACCCCCGGAAGCGAACGAACGGTCGTTCGATTCCTGCGAACCGACGCCGGCCTGTGGGTCGGCATCATCGCCTTCGACCGCGAGCCTGGAGGCATCAGCCGCGCGCAATTGCGCCGCGACGCCGCGTTCGAGACCGACGACCACGTACGGCTCATCCTCTCGCCGCAACGCGACCAGCGCACCGCCGTGTTGTTCACGGTGAACGCCAACGGGTTCCAGCACGACGCCGACCTCGTGAACTTCGAGAGCGAGAACGCCGGATGGGACGGCGTCTGGAACGCGCGGGCCCAGGTGACCGAGCGCGGATGGGAAGCCGAGCTGTTCATCCCGTGGCAGACGCTGCGCTACCCGGCCGACGGCGACACGTGGGACGTGAACGTGGAACGGTTCATTCGCCGCAAGAACGAGACGCAGCGCTGGCGCAGCTGGAAGCGGGGGCAAGGAATCCGGCTGCTCGAGAACGCCGGGCAGGTGGCCGGATTCACCGCGCTGCCGAAGCGCGCCCTCGTGGAAATACGACCGTACGTGGCCTCCACCTGGTCGCCGGCGGAGCGCGACTATGACGTGATCCCCGACGCGCTGCTGGCCGCCCCGTCGCTGCATGGGGACGCTGGCTTGGACGCGAAGCTCGCGCCGACATCGACGCTCACCCTCGACCTGACGCTGAACGCCGACTTCGCGCAGGCCGACGCCGACAACCAGGTGATCAACCTGACGCGATTCCCCCTGTTCTTCCCGGAGCAGCGCGGATTCTTCACGGA
>JANLSF010000045.1:0-5016 GCA_031362285.1 Gemmatimonadota bacterium
TTGATGCCGCCGCGCTGGTCGGCGGCGTTCACCACTTCCACGATGCGGCCCGGTCCGCCACCGGCCAGGGCATAGCGGGTGATGGTGGCGGCCTCGCCGAGGCGCGTGGCGTCCATCATCTGCGTCAGGAAGCGATCGGTGGATGCGGGCGCGTGCACGGGCATGGCCACGCTGTGGATGCCGCGGATGGCGCGCGTGGCGTCAATGTCGGGACGCGTCCATGGCTCGCGGTCATCGTGCGCCACCCCGACAATGCGGATGTGGAGCCCTGATGGGTCGTCGAAGTGGAGCGCGTCCTCGCCGAACGGCGTCGGGTCGCCCGTGAACGGCACCTGGGCCGCGGTGAGCCGCGCGCGCCAGAAGTCCATGGCGCCGGCCGGCGCGCTGAACGAGGTCACCCCCACCTGCCCGGCGCCGATCTCGCCCACGCGCACCCCCATCCCCTTGTAGGGAAAGGTGGTCATGATCGTGCCCGGGGTGCCCGCCTCGTTGCCGTAGTAGAAGTGGTAGACGCCCGGATTGTCGAAGTTGACGGTCTTCTTCACGAGGCGCTGCCCGAGCAGCCCCACGTAGAAGTCGAGGTCGGCCTGCGCGTCGTTCACCGTCGCGGTCACGTGGTGCAATCCGCGGATCATCGCGTCCATGGTCGACCGTCTCCCGTGTGTTGACGCACTCGGCGCAACCACCGCGCCGTGTTGCCTTGCCGTGCCCTGCCGGCGGCGTACTTTCTCTCCGACGCGAGGGACCGCCCCTCACGCTCAGGGGACGATACTCGGAGAACGACGATGACGCGATGGTCAGGGACGATGGCGCGTTGGACGGTGGGCACCGGCACGCTGGCCCTCGCCGCGGCCCTGTCCCCGACGCACTCCGCCGCCCAGGGCCCGGCCACCGCGGCCCCGGCCGCGCGCGTCGCCTTCACCAAGGCGCAGGCCGAGGCCGGCAGCCGGGTGTACGCCAGGTCGTGCGCCTCCTGTCACGGCACGATGCTCGACGACGGCGTGGCCGCGCCCCTCGCGGGCAGCACCTTCCTGCAGAAGTGGGCGCGCCCCGATCGGACCCTCGAGGAGCTGCACTTCGTCACCCGCAACACGATGCCCAAGAACGCCGGCAACACCCTGCCGGCGGCCGACTACACTGCCGTGCTCGCCTACCTGCTCGAGCGCAACGGCTTCGCTCCGGGCGACTCGGCACTCGTGGCCGAACGGTCGGTGCTGGCCAACGTGCGACTGCCCATGCCAGCCGGCGCGACCGCGGCCCGGAAGACGGCGCCGGACTTCGTGCGCGGCGACGGCGGCCTCGTGCCCGGGACCGTGACCCCGACGCTGGCCGAGCTGCGCGCGGCCCCGCAGAATGGCCGCGACTGGCTGACCCACACCCGCGACTACGCAGGCTCGCGCTACTCGCCGCTCAAGCAGATCACCAGCGCCAACGCCTCGCAGCTGCGTCCCTCGTGCCTGTACCAGGTGGGGGAAGTCGGCAACTTCCAGACCGGGCCGGTGGTGTACGACGGCACGCTGTACCTGACCACCGTGCTCACCACGATCGCGATCGATGCCGCAACCTGCCGCGAGAAGTGGAAGCACACGTGGAAGCCGCTGGCGGCCGAGATCCGCGTGAACAGCCGCGGCGTGACGATTGCCGGGGGACGCGTGCTGCGCGGCACGGCGGACGGCTACCTGATCGCGCTGGACCGCGAGACGGGGAGGCTGCTGTACGCGCGTCACGTAGGCGACGCCGGCAAGGGGGAGACGTTCACGATGTCGCCCCTGGCCTACGACTCGCTCGTGTTCATGGGGCCCGCCGTGGGTGAGTTGGGCATCCGCGGATGGATCGCCGCGTTCCGCGTCGACAACGGCGAGCGGGCGTGGCGCTTCAACGTGATTCCCGCCCCGGGCGAGCCTGGCTCCGAAACGTGGAAGCAGGACTCGAAGCTCCCCCTGGGCGGCGGCGCCATCTGGACGCCACTGTCGATTGACGTGGAGAAGGACCTCCTGTTCGTGAGCGTGGCCAACCCGGCGCCCGACTTCCCCGAGGCGATGCGCGGCGGCACCAACCTGTACACCAACTCGATCGTCGCCCTCAACCTGCACACGGGAAAGCTGGCCTGGTACGAGCAGATGGTCCCCAGCGACGACCACGACTGGGACCTGACGCAGGTGAGCCCGCTGTACCGCGCCAAGGTGAATGGCACCATGCGCAACCTCATGGCCACCGCCGGCAAGGATGGCATGCTGCGCGTGGTGGACCGCGACTCGAAGAAGCGGCTCTTCGAGACGCCGGTCACCACGATCCTGAACGCCGAGGCCCCCGTGACCACCAAGGGGACCCATGCCTGCCCGGGGGTGCTGGGCGGCGTCCAGTGGAACGGGCCCGCGTATCACCCGGGGACCAACCTGCTGGTGGTCCCCGCGGTTGAGATGTGTGCCACCTTCTTCCTCGACGACACGGTGCGGTTCATCCCGGGGCAGCTGTACATGGGCGGGCGCGTGGTGAACGACACGGCGTGGCGCGGCTGGCTCACGGCGGTGGACGCGTCGACGGGCAAGGTGCGGTGGAAGTACGAGTCGAAGGCGCCGATGATCGCCGCGGTGACGGCGACCGCCGGCGCCGTGCTGTTCGCCGGAGAAATCGGCGGCGACTTCCTGGCGCTCGATGCCGCGAGCGGCGCGGTGCGCTACCGGTTCAACACCGGCGGCCCCATGGGCGGCGGCATCGTGACCTATGAGAGCGGGGGCACGCAGTACGTGGCCGCGGCATCGGGACGGCCGTCGGGCTACTGGACCCGCCAACACCCGGGGAGCCCGACCATCGTGGTGTTCTCGCTGCCCAAGGGCGTGGGAGGAACGCCGTGATGCACGCCAGCTTCGCACGCGCGCACGCTTGTCGGCACCTTGTCGGCGCACTGTTCGCGCTGGTCCTGCTCACCGCCTGCAAGGCTGAGACACCGCCACCGCCGGCCACGCCCTTCAAGCCGGTGGCGAGCGTCAAGCAGGTCATGGCCGCCATGACCGACATCGCGGCCGACGAGTACTGGGACGCCGTGGGCTCGGTGTCGGACAAGAACGGCACCCGCGACTTCGCCCCCACCACCGACTCGGGGTGGCTCGCCCTCGAGCACCACGCCACGGTGATCAGCGAGTCGGGCAACCTGCTGATGATGGAAGGACGCGCCCGCGACAGCGGCGAGTGGATGACGCTCGCGCGCGACCTCGTGGACCAGGGCGAGAAGGCCCGGCTCGCGGCCGTCTCGCGCAAGGCCTCGGCGGTGTTCGACGCCGGCGCCGAGGTCTACCAGAGCTGCACCAACTGCCACGCGAAGTACCTGGTGACGGCGCCGTTCGGCCCGGGCACGGCCGGTGCGGCGGCCGCATCGCCGGCCGCGAAGGCCGCGCCCAAGTGATGGCCTGAGCCGCCGGCACGACCACATGATCCTCACCTTCCTCACCTGGCTCGCCCAGACCCCGTGGAGCATCGCGCTCCACGAGTCGCAGTACCTGTGGCCGGTCACCGAGTCGGTGCACGTGCTCACGCTGGCGCTGTTCGCCGGCTCCACCATGATGATGGACCTGCGGCTGCTTGGGCTCGGCTTCCCGGGGCTCCCCGTGTCCACCTTCACGGAGCGGCTGCTGCCGTGGACCCGCGCCGGCTTCGGCGTCATGGTCCTCACCGGCGTCATGCTGTTCTACGCGCAGCCGGTGAACTACTACCAGAGCCTCTTCTTCCGGCTCAAGGTGATCCTGCTCGTCATTGCCGGCGTGAACATCTTCGCCTTCCACTCGCGCATCCATGCCCGGCTGGGCGAGTGGGAGCATGACGCGCAGCCGCCCAGGGCGGCGCGGATCGCCGCCATGGTGTCGCTTGCGGCGTGGGCCGGCGTGATCGTGAGCGGGCGGTTGATCGCCTACAACTGGTTCTCGTGCGACATCCAGCCGCAGCCGGCCTGGATCAACTGGGCGCAGCAGTGCATCCTCGTGCCGCCCATGGGCACGCCCTGATGCTCGTCCCGATGCTCGTTCCTATACTGCCCGTCGAGTGGTTCCAGGCCATCGAGATGTCGTGGCTGGGGCAGCTGGTGCGCACGTCGCTCTGGCTCTTTCCCGTGATCGAGGCCACGCACTTGCTCGGGCTCTCCGCGCTCGGCGGGGCCGTGCTGCTCGTGGACCTCCGCCTGTGGGGAGTGGCCATGGCGGACCAGCCGGTGGCGACGATCGTGCGGGGGGCGCACCGCTGGCTCGTGGGAAGCGCGGTGCTGATGCTCTCCACCGGCTCGCTGCTCTTCATGTCGGAAGCGGTGAAGTGCTACCACAACCAGGCGTTCTGGGTGAAGATGGTCACCATTCCAGTGGCCCTCACCTTCACCTTCGCCGTGCGCGAGCGGCTGGCGTCGCGCGACGGGATGCACACCGGCTGGCAGAGCCGCCTGCTCGCCACCGTGAACATGCTGCTCTGGTTCACGGTGGCGGCGGCCGGGCGGTGGATCGGGCTCAGCTCCTGACGACTACCGCTCGGGCGGCTTCGGCGCGGCCTTGTCCAACGGATCGCGCCCGTCCGCCGGCGCCCCGGTGCCCGACGACCCGAGGAAGATCTTCTTCCCGTCGGTGAACGTCACGTCGCGGCCGTTCGCCCGCTTGAGCGAGTGGTCCTTGGTCTGGTAGCCGTCCACGATCAGTTCCGTGCCGTACTTGAGCGCTTCGCGCGTGAGGCCACGGCGGAGCAGCGTGTTGGGCGTGCCCCCCTCCACCATCCAGGTTTCGCTGGCACCCGCCTTGTTCTTGATCTCGAGGTGGATCCACGAGTGCGGATTCACCCACTCGAGCTTGACCACCTTCCCCTGCAGGCGGATGGGGGCGTTCGGGTCGAACTCGGCACCGAACGCGTGGTGGGCGAACAGTTGGCCGGCCCCGGCGAGGGTCACGGCGGCGAAGGCGAGCAGGGCAAATGGGCGGCGCATGGTCAGGTGGTCCGGCGTCAGGGGGTGGCGGGCTTGGGCGGAGCGGCGGCCTCGCGATCGCG
>JANLSF010000500.1:0-12347 GCA_031362285.1 Gemmatimonadota bacterium
GAGGCTCCGGAGCAGGTTGGCGGTGGCAGGTGTGACAGCGGGCGGACACGGACGAGCGCTCACTTCTTGACGGAACCGGAATCGGCGGGGTGCGCCGCGGCCGCGTCGGCGGCCGCGTCCGCGGCGGCCTCGCGGGCGAGGCGCATCTTGATCTCGCCCATCGGCGTGAGTCCGATGACCCGGCCGATGCCGGTCGGATCGATCGCGTACTCCGCCGGCAGGACCACGGTGACGAGAATGACGACGGCGGCCGCGAGGGCCAGCAGGGTCGCGCGGACGAGCGTGCGCATGGACGGCGGCTCGGCAGTCGGTGCGGTCATGGCGGGATCCTCAGGGCACGACAAGGAAGCCGACCAGCTGATAGCCGGCCAGGACGAAGCCGGCGCTCAGGAGCGCGGCGTTGGCACCGAAGGCATGGCGCGCAAAGCTCGCGGTCCGGCGCCAGTAGGACATCGCGATCAGGATGACGGAGAGCGCGAGGAGCTGCCCGATCTCGACTCCCACGTTGAAGGCGAGGAGGTTGGGCACCAATCCCTCGGGCGAAGGCTGGAAGTCGAGGATCTTGGTGGCCAGCCCGAAGCCGTGCATCAGCCCGAACGCCAGCGTGGCAACCCGCGCGTCTGGCTGCACGCCAAACCAGCGCCGGAACGCGCCCATGTTGTCCAGCGCCTTGTAGGCCACCGACGCGCCGATGATGGCGTCGATCAGGTAGGCGCTCGCGCTGACGCGCGTGAGGACGCCCGTGATCAGCGTGATGGAGTGTCCGAGCGCGAACAGGGTGACGTAGAGGCCGATGTCCTTCAGGCGATACAGGAAGAAGATGACGCCGAACAGGAACAGGAGGTGATCGTATCCCGTCACCATGTGCTTCGCACCGAGGTAGGCGAACGGGATCAACAGCACCCCGGCCACCTCCTGGATGTAGCCCTTGTCACCGGCGGCGACGCCGTGCGCGAGCGCCGGCACGGGGGTGAGCAGGGTGGCAACGGCGAGGGCGAGGGCGGTCGATCGGCGAATCGCGAGGGTCATGTTGGTTGGGGGGCGAGCGTGAGTTCGGTGGCGTCGGCGGCGGGCGCGGCCCCGTGGCGTTCCGACGCGAACAGCCAGTAGAGGGCGGGGAGGACGAGCATGTTCAGCGCGGTGGAGGAGAGGAGGCCGCCGACGATCACGATGGCCATCGGTGACTGCAGTTCGTTCCCCGGCTCGCCACCGCCGAGCGCAAGCGGGACCAGCGCGAGTCCCGCCGTGAGCGCGGTCATCAGGATGGGCGACAGCCGCTCGAGCGACCCGCGCACCACCACCTCGCGAAACGGCGCCCCGTCCGCCTGCAAATGCCGGTAGTGCGAGACCAGCAGGATCCCGTTGCGCGTGGCAATGCCGAACAGGGTGACGAACCCGACGAGCGACGCCACGCTCACCACCCCCGACGTGACGCGGACCGCCAGCACGCCGCCGATCAGGGCGAGGGGCAGGTTCGCCATGACGAGCACGGACAGGCGGGCGGACCGGAACTCGGCCAGCAGGATGAGGAAGATCGCCGCCACGGACAGCAGGCTGAGGCCCACCAGCGTCCGCGTGGATTCCGCCTGTGCTTCGAATTGCCCGCCGTACTCCACGTGATAGCCAGCCGGCAGGGTGACCTGATCCCGCACGCGCTGCCGAATCTCCGCGACCGTGCTCCCGAGGTCGCGGCCAGCGACATTCGCCTGCACCACGATCTTGCGCTGGACGTTCTCGCGCGAGATGGCGTTCGGACCGCGCGAGGGCACGACCCGCGCCAGTTGCGACAGCGGCACGCGCTGGCCGGTGGGCGTATCGAGGATGGTGGCGCCGATCGCCGCGGCGTTCGCGCGCTGCGACTCGGGGAAGCGCACCACGAGGTCCACCGTGCGCCCCTCCTCGAGAATCTGCGACACCTTTTCGCCATTGAAGGCGACGTCAATCGCCTCGGCGAGGGCGCCGACGGTCATGCCGTAGCGCGCCAGCGCGCCGCGGTCGGCCTCGAGGCGCAACTGCGGCACGTCCACCTGCTGCTCGAGCTGCAGGTCGGCCACGCCACGCACGCGCGCCATCGCGTCCCGCACCCGCGCGCCCACCCGGCGCAACTCGTACAAGTCCGGACCGAACAGTTTCACGGCGATGTTGGCCCGGGTGCCGGACAGCATGTGGTCGATGCGGTGACCGATGGGCTGGCCCACCGTCACGTTGGTGCCGGGGATGGCGGCGAACTCCCGGCGCAACGCCTCGAACAGCCGTTCCTTGTCCACCCCCGCCACGAGGGTGACGTCGACCTCGGCGGCATTGACGCCCTGCGCATGCTCGTCCAGCTCGGCACGTCCCTGGCGCCGGTCGGTCGTGCGCACGGCCGGATTCGCGAGCAGGATGCGCTCGACGCGCTGGCCAATGGCGTTGGCTTCGTCGAGCGAGGTGCCCGGCACCGACACCACCGACACCGTGAGCGCTCCCTCGTTGAACGGGGGCAGGAAGGTGGAGCCGAGCGTGGGGACCAACGCGCCGGTGGCCAGCAGCGCGACCACCGCGATGCCCAGCGTGCGCGCGGGGTGACGCAGGACGGACTCGAGGAGCGCCGCGTACCACGCCGTGAGTCGCGCGACCAGCCGCCCTGGCTGCTCGGTCTGGACGGCCCGCGAGGCAGGCAAGAGGTAGCTGCAGAGGACGGGGGTGACCGTCACCGCCACGAGCAGCGAGGCGAGGATCGAGACGACGTAGGCGAAGCCGAGCGGCCGCAGCAGCCGCCCTTCGACGCCTCCCAGGAAGAACAGGGGGAGAAAGACCACGATGATGATGAGCGTCGCGTTCACGATCGAGGCGCGGATCTCGCGCGACGCATCGCGGACCACCGCGAGGACGGGACGCCGCGCGGCAGCGGGCCGGTGATGGTTCTCCTTGAGCCGACGGAAGACGTTCTCCACGTCGATGATCGCGTCGTCGACCAACGCGCCGATGGCAATGGCCATGCCCCCCAGCGTCATCGTGTTGATCGAGATGCCGAACCCCTTCATGGCGAAGATGGCCACGACGAGCGAGAGGGGGATCGCCACGATGGAAATCGCGGTGGCACGGAGGTTCCACAGGAACAGGAGCAGGATGACGACCACGACCATCGCGCCATCGCGCAGCGCCTGCACCACGTTGCGGATCGCCACCGTGATGAAGTCCGACTGCCGAAAGAGCGCCGACTCGATCGTCACGCCGGCCGGGAGCGCGCGCTGCATCTCGGCCAGCTCGGAGGTGACGCGCTCGGTGAGCTCGAGGGTGTTCGCGCCGGGCTGCTTCTGCACGGCGAGCACCACGCCGCTGCGGGCGTTCACGGAGCCATCGCCGTAGCGCGGCGCCGACCCGATGCGCACGTCCGCCACCTGCGCGAGCACGATCGGCACGCCACCTCGCACCGCGACCAGCGACTGGCCGATCTCCTCGACGCTCCGCGCGCGGCCGATGCCGCGGATCATGTACTCCTGCCCCTTGTCCATGTACACGCCGCCGGCGGCGTTCCGGTTGGATCCGGCGGCCGCGCGCACCACCTCGTCCAGCGAGACGCCGGCGGCGCGCATGCGGGCAGGGTCGGCCATCACCTGGTACTGCTTCACCTCGCCCCCGATCGGGATCACCTGCGCGACGCCCGGCACGGCGAGGAGCCGCCGACGGATGGTCCAGTCGGCAATCGTGCGGAGTTCCTGCGGCGTGGCGGCTCCGGTGCTCACCAGCCCGATCATCATGATCTCGCCCATCACCGACGAGACCGGCGCCAGCACGGGGGCGCTGACCCCCGTCGGCAGGGCCGCGCTCACGATCTGCAGCTTCTCGGACACGATCTGGCGTGCGCGGAAGATGTCGGTCCCCCAATCGAACTCCACCCACACCACGGAGATGCCCTGCGCCGTGGACGAGCGAACGCGCCGCACCCCCGTGGCGCCATTGACCGCGGTCTCCACCGGAAACGACACGAGCGCCTCGACCTCCTCGGGCGCCATTCCGTGGGCCTCCGTGAGGACGGTCACGGTGGGGGCCGTGAGGTCGGGGAAGACGTCGACCGCCATGCGCGACACCGTCCAGGCGCCCGCCGTGAGCATCACGGCCGCGATGGCCAGCACCACCACACGGTTGCGGAGCGACCACGCAATGAGCCAGTTCAGCACGGGGGCCTCAATGCGCGTGACCTTCGGCGGGCACCGACGTGGACAGCGAGGCCAGGCGCACCTGGTAGGCGGCCCCCGTCACCACGCGATCCCCGGCCTTGAGGCCCGTGAGCACCAGCGCCGATGTGGCATCGGTGGCACCGAGGGTCAGGACGCGCTTCGCAAACGATTCACCGGCCACCTGCACGTACGCGATGGACCGACCGTCCTCGTCCAGCACGGCGCCGATCGGGATGACCACCCCGCGCACCGCGCGTCCCGTCTGGAGCGCGACACGCCCCGTCGCGCCGACCTGCAGCGCGCCCGACGCGTTCTCGAACTCGAGGGTGACCGGCAACGTGCGTGACACCGAGTCGATCAGCGGGCCCGTCGCCACGATGCGGCGCGAGGCGTACGACCGCGCGTCTCCTTCGGGGTGGAGCGTGCCGCCGCGCACCGCGCGGATGCTCGAGGCCTGGGCCGCCGGCACGTGGGCCTCGACCCACACCACGTCCGGGTCAACGAGGGTGAACAGGGTCGCGCCCGCCTCGACGCGCGCGCCCGCCGACACGGTCCGCCGGACGACGATGCCGGCGATGGGCGCGACGATCGCCAGCTTGCCATCGCTCGTCAGACGACCGCCACCGACGCCGGCCAGCGCCTCGCGGGCCGCGAGCAATCGCGTCTCGGCCTCGTGCACGCGGCGCTGCGACGTCGCCTCCACCGCGAACAGACGACGGGCGCGTTCGGATTCGTCCTCGGCCTCGCGCAGTCGCGCGCGCGCCTCCGCGTAGGTGCTGCCGGCGTCGCCGAGCGCCGGGCTGAGCAGTGCCAGCACCTGACCCCGCTCCACGCGCGTGCCCGGCGCCGGCGTCGCGGCGATCCCGGCCGCATCCACGAGCCCGCTGATCGGTGCGCTCACGAGGGCGACCCGCCCCGGTGCCGGCACGACCGTGGCCGGCACGTCCATGGATGCGTCGAGTGCGCCCTCGCGCGCGAACACACTCGCAAAGCCCGGCGTCTTCCATTGCTGCTCCTTCAGGAAGACCACCTCCCCGGCTGCCTCCTCTTCGTCGGACGGAGCGTCCGCTGCTGTGGCATGGACGCGGAACTCGCCAACCTCGAGACTGTCGCGGTCCTGCGGACTGCGGATGATGATGGTCAGGTGATACAGCCCCGGCGCGGTGAACGTCGCGGTCGGGCCGTAGATGCCCGGCAGGCGCGGCGTGTCCTGCGTGACGACCACCAGCGCGCCACCCGCCTGCGGCCGAAAGCGGAGCGTGACCTGTCCGGAGCGGAGCGGGGCGAAGTCCGTCACGTCGGTCAAGTGCACGGCAAACGTGAGCGGCATCCCGACGATGAGTGCCGGGTGCTCCATGAACAGCTCGGTCGAGTCGGTCCAGCGCGTGACCGCGCCGCCGGCAGGACCGGCCGCGCCCACGGGCGCCGAGCGGTCGGCTTGACGGTCGCACGAGGCGGTGGTCGCGACGAGGGCCAGCAGCACGAGGCGCGACGCCAGATGTCGAGGACTCACGGGGATCTCGCGGAGGTGGGGAGAATCGGGTCGCCGAGCGCGCGCGCGAGCACGGCGCGAAGGAGGCTGCGGTCCGCGACGAGGGTCACGAACCGTGCTTCGGTCTCGTAGTAGGCGCGCACGGTGTCGAGCCACTCGAGCAGGGTGATCTCACCCTCGTCGTAGGAGGCCTGTGCGGCCCGCAGTGCGGCCGGCGCATCGGCCTCGACCACCGGCCGCAAGAGCGTGACCTGTTCGTCCGCGGCGCGCGTGCCGGCGAGCGCCTCGGCCACTTCGCGACGAACGTGCGTGATCACGCTATCCCGCAGTGCTCGGCGCCGGCGCTGTTCCGCGTCCGCGGCCTCGACGGCGGCGCCGCGGCGATCGAACAGCGCGAGCGGCAGGGCCACGCCTGCCACGAAGCCGCTCTGGTCGAGGCGGGGGGTCGCGGGCACGACCGATCCTTCGCGCTTGAAGCCCAGTAGCAGGACTGGTGCGGGCCACCGCTCGCGCTCAACGAGTGTCCGCTCGGCGTCTGCCAGCGACGACTCGACGTCGGCGAGGCGCACCGCGGCGCGCTGTGCGACGGCGCGCCGCTGCAACGCCTCCGTGCTCCCGGTGTCCGCCCGCCCCAGCGCGCGTTCGAGCCCGGGCCCGTCGAGCGGAGTGTCGGCCTGCCACGAGGCGGACTCGCCCAACAGGGCGCCAAGCTCGGCGCGCGCGCTCACGCGGTGCATGATCGCCTCGGCGAGGAGCGCGCCGTACCGCACCGCCTCGAGCCGCACCCGTCGGGCGGCGGCGCCCGAGATGTCTCCGGATGCCAGGCGCTCGTCGCTCACGCGGCGTGCGAAGGCGAACGCGGCCGCCGTGCGCCGCGCGAGTTCGACGCGCTGCTCGGCGGCAACCGTTCGGGCGAAGACGCGGACCACGTCCAGGGCCAGCGCCGCCTCTGCCTCCTGCAGGCGAAGCTCCAGCGCCTCACGCGAGCGCCGCTCCACGAGCGCACGCGCCGCGCGTTGACCGATGACATCGAGCGGCTGCTCCAGCGCCGCGATGTCCTGGACGCTCTCCGCGCCCGTCGCACTCGTCTGCTCTCGCGAGAACCGGAAGACCGGATTCTCCCAGCCACCGGCCTGGCGTTCCCGTCCGCGCGCCGCCGCCACGCCGTCCCGGCTGGCGCGCAGGCCCGCGTTCGAGGCGCGGGCCTCCCGGATCGCGTCGGGCAAGGTGAGCGTGTCGGCGCGCCGGCGCGCCGCCGCCGTTGACGGCTGCGCGGAGATCGCGTCCGGCAGCGCCAACAGCGCGGCCGCACACGAGACCATGGAAAGCGTACGCCAGACGGGCATGTGGACGAGGCAGCATGATTCGGGAGTCCGGGCCATCTCGGCGACACGCAACGCCTACGGCCCGGGCGGTACCACGCGTCGGCGCTTGGCGAACCTCAGGCCGCGCGCGCCAGTGATGGCGGCGGGCAGGGCTCACGCAGGCGGGACGGGCACGACCGGTGCGCGCGCGCGCGACCGGTCGCGCGTTACGCGGTCGGCGGGGCGCGGGGCTGGCTGGGCGCGGCGCCACTGGGGCCCGCGCGCGCAAAACGTGCGCCACCGACGACGGAAGCGTGTTCGCGTCCGCGACTCTCCAGGGCGGTTGCCGTCGGCGGCAGCGACGGCGGCCAGACGCGCGGAGTGTCGTGGCCGACGAGACCGGGACCGACGATCGCATGCTCGTGTCCCCGCTCGGCATCCGGAGCGGCGACCGCCGGGGCATCGTCGCGGCTCGCGGGCCCGGATAGCGCGCCCGGATCGTTCGCGAGCGGCACTGGCATCGCACCGTGAACGCGAAGCTGCAGGCGCTCCTGCTGATGCGCGTCACCGTGCGCGATCGCCAGCGCGCCGGGGGACATGCCCACCGTCGTTGCCGCGAACACCCCCAGCAGGCACCGAACACCACGACTCATTCTCGAAAGTAACCCTGCGGGAGGGGGCCGCAAGGACGCGCGCGCGGGCCGGTTGCGCGCCTGCGGCGCCCGGCGTGACTCGGGACTACGGAGCCAGCCGCCGCAGCCTGACGTCGCCGTTCACCGTCTTCATCTCGATCATCGCGCCGCCCTTGCCGAGCGTCGCGTTCAGCCGGCGCGGGTTGAGCTTCCCCTGCACGGTCACGGGGAAGTCGCTCGCCACGCTGCCGTTCACCGTCGACATGGTCAGCTCGGCGTCGGCGTTCTCGGGGACCTGCACGATGACCGTGCCGTTCACCGAGGTGAAGCGGAGGTCGCGGTTGCTGCGCTGACCCATGCGGGCGCGCACGTCGCCGTTCACGGTGCGCGCTTCCACCGGTCCGCCGAGCGAGGCCGCCCACACCGAACCGTTGACGCTCGTCGCCTCCACCTCGTCGGTGGCATCCTCCACCGACACCTCGCCGTTCACGGTGCTGATCACCAGGCGCACGCCGGCGGGGAGCTTCACGGTGAACTGCACCGACACGTCGTTGCCGCGGCGCCACGAGTTGCCCTCGCCCCGGCTCCGGTAGCCGCGCTCGTCGCAGCTGGCATTCTCGGTCCAGAAGGCGCACACGAGCATGTCGCCGCCGACCGTGGTCTTCACCTGCTCGATGCGCACGTCGGCCGGGTCGCCCCGGCGCCACTGCTTGGTGGCCACGATCGAGGCGCGGTCGCCGTCCGCCTTCGTGACGCGGATGGCGCCGTTCAGGTTGCGCACGTACAGCGTGCGCCCCCTGTCCATGCGGCCGTCCCACGTGAAGTCAGGGGTGCCCTTCTCGCGGTCCTGGGCGAAGGCGACGGCCGGGGCCGCCAGGAGCAGGGTGGTCAGGATGAACCGTCGCATGGTCACTCCTTGCTGCGCTTGGCCGGACGGGCGCCGGCCTTCTCGATGGTGATGTCGCCACTGAAGGTGCGCACCGTGACGCGCGCCCCGCCTCCGCCGACGCTGAACTCCATGCTCTTCGACCGGCGCCCACCGCTGCGCATCTCGTCCGACGGCTGCAGCGTCATCGGGATCTGGCTGTCGACGGTGCCGCTGAAGGTGCTCACCGTGAAACTCGCCCCGACCCCGTCGGGGATTGCCATGTCCACGTCGCCGGAGTGCGACTTGAACTCGTAGCGCCCGGCCTTGTCGATGGTGCCGCGATACTCGATCGAACCGCTTACCGACTCGGCGCGCACGTTGCCCGACTTCGCGTCGCGGAGCGAGATCTCCCCGCTCACCGACTCGGCGTCCACGTCGCCGGTGATGCCGAGCAGCTTGACGTCGCCACTCACGCTCTGGGCGCGCACCGGCCCGACCAGTCCCGAGGCGACGACGTCGCCCGAGACGGTCTCGAGGGTGATGCGGTCGGCCGCGTCGTCCACGAGGATCGAGCCGCTCACGCTGCGCGCCTCCACGGCGGCCTTCATCCCCGTCACCGTGACGTCGCCCGACACCGAGCGCGCGATGACCTTGGTGCCGGCCGGCACCTGCAGGCGGAACTCCGACTCGCCCATCCGGTTCCGGCGCGACCGCACCTCGATGCTGATGCGCGTGGACGAGAACTCCGTGCGGAGGTAGCCGTACTCGGTGGTGGCGAAGACCCGCGCCTCGCGGCCGCGCGAGACGGTCACCGTGACGTTGCCCGAGATCTGGGTGAGGTCCACCGTGCCGCCGGGGCCGAAGGCGAAGCTGGTGTCCACCTTGGTCACGTCTTCGCCGCCGCGGTCATTGCGCTCGGGACGCTCGGGACGCTCGGGACGCTCGGGGCGTTCCGGACGTTCCGGCCGCTGCGCGTGAAGCGCTGCGAGGGGCGCGGCTGACCAGGCGAGCGTGGCGGCAGCGAGGAAACGGAGGGTCAAGCGCGTCATGGTCATCTCAGGCACGAGGCGGCAACAGGGCCGCGGTCCGAAGCAACTGGAGCTTCTTGTCGAGGGTGACGGCGAGCTGGTCGCCGATCACCTGGTTGGCCGGGTTGCGGGCGAGCGCCTCGCGGCTCTCGGCGATGGCCCGGTCGATCAAGCGGAGGTTCCGGTCGAGCACCGCGACGGTGGCCGGGTCGAGCTCGGCGCGCCGCTGCAGCAGGATGTCACGGAGGGCGCCCACTTCGAGGTCGTACGTGTGCTCGATCGACGGCAGCGAGCCCTCGGTCGACACGGCGCGGGCCTCGCCGCGCAGCGTCCCCCGGATCGTGCTCCGGATGGACTCGCGCGTCTGCGTGCGGATCTCGTCGCGCGAGAGGGCGGCGATCTCGTTCGTCGTCTTCGACAGCACGCGGGAGGCGTACATCCAGGTGGTGCCGGTGGAGACGGTCACGAGCGCCACGGCCGCCGCGGTCTGCGCCACCCAGCCGAAGCGGCGGCGCACCACGAGCGGAGCGGCCGGACGTGCCGCCAGGGCCACCACCGGCGTCGCGATCCGCTCCTCGATCCCCGCCCACAGGTCGTGCGCGGGCTGGAGCTCGGGAAGGGCCGCCGCGTCGCCGAGCGGCACATCGAGCGCGGTGAGCGCCGCGCTGCAGCGGGAGCACCCCGCGACGTGCACGCGCACGGCGTGGGCGGCAGGGGCGGCGAGCGTCCCCTCCAGCCACTCGGCGAGCTGCGTATCGACCTGGGCACAGGTCATGGTGGTCGTCATCGGTCGAGCTTCTCCCGGAGCAGCATGCGGGCCCGGTGGAGCTGGGCCTTGCTTCCGCCGGCGGTGATGCCGAGGTGCTCGGCGATTTCCTCGTGGCGGAACCCTTCGACATCGTGGAGCACGAAGATCCGGCGGGCGCCGGGGGGCAACTCAGCGATCGCGTCCTCGAGGTCGAGCCGCAACCCCGGCACCCGGTCACTGCGGGGATGGGCCAGTTCGTCCATGTCCCCGTCGTCACTACCGAACCGCTGCTTGTCGCGGCCGGCCGTCTTCCGCTGGTTGAGCACCACGTTCACGGCCATCCGGTGCAGCCAGGTGGAGAAGGCGCTCTCCCCGCGGTACAGCGACAGCTTGTCCCACGCCCGCACGAACACGTCCTGCGTCAGTTCCTCGGCCAGCGAGCGGTCGGCAACCATCCGCATGCAGAGCGAATACACCCGCCCGGTGTTGGCGCGGTAGAGCCGTTCGAATGCGCGGCGATCCCCTGCCGCGGCGAGCGCGGCATCGGCGGTCTGCGACGAATCGTCGCCGGGCCGTGCGTCGAGGAGGGCCACTGCGGTCATCAAGGCGTTTGGATCCAGGTTTCTCGTGCCAATGAGATACCGGGACCGGCGGGAAGGTTTGAAGCGGCCGTGCGCTACAACGATATTGCCCGAAGAAATGCCGAAGTCAGGGCGTCAAGGCGACGGATGCCGGAATGATCTGGAGCAACTCGCGCATCCCCGCCGCAAGGGCATCAGGGCGCTCGGCCTCGAGCTGGGCGCGACTGAACGGACCCCACAGGGCGCCGCAGGTGCGCGTGCCGGCGTCGCGGCCGGCGGCCAGGTCGAACGGCGAGTCGCCCACCATCCACGCGGTGGCGGCCGGCGCGCCAAGGTGCTCGAGGGCGAAGCGCACGGGAGCAGGGTCGGGCTTGTAGACTGTCGTGGATTCGAGCCCCACGATCAGCTGGAAGTGCGGAGTCATGCCGGCCCAATCGAGGGCCATGCGGGCGATCGGGACCGCCTTGCTGGTGACGACGGCGAGCGGATGGCCGCGCTCGGCGAACTCGCGGACCACGTCGGTGGCGTCGTCGTAGGCGCGGATGAGCAGGTCGTGATGGGCGCGCTGGTGCTCGCGGTAGCGGGCGATGAGCGCGGCGATGTCGGCGGGGCCACTCGCGTACGGCGCCATCATCGCGGGCAGCGGCGTCCCCAGCTGCGCGAGCCACCCCTCGGTGGTGGGCACCCGGTCGCGCCCCTCGAAGGCGTACTGCATGGATCCCACGATGAGCGGGATCGTGTTGACGAGCGTGCCGTCGAGGTCGAAGAGGATGGCGGGAGGCGGCAGGGTCACCGGGGCAAGTTATCCGGACGTCGGGTCGAGCGCCGCGATGGCCGCGAGCCAGCAGGCATCGTCGTCGGGATGCGCCCGAGCGGCGCGGGTGAGCGCGGCATCTCGCCGGGCGTTGGCGGGACGCGCGATCAGCGACCGGGCGCGTGCGGCCAGTATCGCGCGCCCCGCGCGCTCGTGCGGCGCCGCCCGGGCGATCGCACGCGCCGTGCGTGCCAGCGCCTGGCGCTGCGTGCTCGACGGCGTGGCCGTCGTGACGGCGAGTCCGGCGCGCGCGGCCGCCCGCTGGTGCACCTGCCAGCCGGCCAGGGCACGCGAGACCATCGCGTGCTCGGCCACCAGTTCGTCGGCGGCAGCGAGCGTGCGGGCCGCGGTCAGCACGGTCAGGGGATCGTCGGCGGCACCGCGCCCGATGTCGGCGACGAGCACCGCGCGCGTACCCGGCGGATCCACAAACGCGGCGAGCCAGGCGTGCGCCGAGACCAGCAGCATGTGGGGCGATCCGCGCGGTTCCGCCTCGCATCCGGAGGACAACGGCGGCGTGGCGTTCGGCGCGCCGTCCGTTGCCCCATGCGGCCTGGCAGACGCACGCCATCCGGCCAGCACGGCCGTCACGACCTCGCGGGACTCGACCGCACTCGGGACTTCCGCCGTGTCGTCGCGCGACCACAGCCCGCCGAGCATCTGGGCTCCGACCCCGATCCGGGCATCGGCGAGCTTGGCGCGGAGCCTCGTCTCGACGCG
>JANLSF010000077.1:0-3771 GCA_031362285.1 Gemmatimonadota bacterium
CGTCGCATTGGCCTCATGCGCCGCACTCTGCAACGCGCGAATCGTGGTCGCGGCGGCCGTGAACGGCCGACCATTCGCAAAGGCCACGGCCGGCAGCGTGCGCACGTCCCGCCCGGTGACCTGCTCGTAGATCACGAGCGCCGTGAGAAAGATGCCGAGCGGCCCGGGGTGAAAGCCGTCGGGACCGTACAGCGAGAGCGTTGAATCGGCAGCCAGCGCGATGTGCCACGCTTCCCCGGCCGGCAGCAGCGTGCCATGGACCGCCGTCGCCGCCGCCTGGAACGACGTGCTGATCTCGGCGAACCAGCCCAGCGGCCCTTGGTAAGGCCACGTCATGAGCACGGCCGTCTTCGCGCCCGCGAGCGTGATCATCGAATCGAACGCTCGGGTCGCCAGCACCAGCGTGTCGCGGCAGACACCCGCGGGCGTTGGCCCCTGCTGCAGGATCACGTACTGCCACCCGCCCACCCGAATTGCCGCCGACGCGCTGGTCGCACCGTTCAGGTGGTCCACCAGCGCCACGCCGGCGGCGGTGTACGCGCCCACCGCGACGGTGTCGCCCGCCATGGTCGCGATCGCGACCAGCGTTCCGGGCAGGTCATTCGTGTAGGTGAGGCTGTTGCCCACGAACAGGACGTTGTGCGGCCCCGGTGGCGGCGCGACGAGCGGCGCCGTGGCGGAGATGCACGCCGCCGTCGTGATGGTCGCCACGACAGCGCCGAGCGAGCGGCGAGGGAAGCGCCAGGCGATTGTCATGCCGAACGCTACCGCTCACGGCGGGCGGGTACGCTCACGTGCGGGACGAACCGATTCCACAGCGTGGCCAAGCGTGGACGCAACGCATCGGCGCCAGCTGAAGCCCACGTGCTCAGACGGGGCTGCCCGCTCGGCGGTCCTCGAGCCACCAGATGGCGAGCGCGAATACCGCGTACGCGACCAACGCCATCACGGCAAAGACGCGGTCGGACGTGGGCGGCGGCGCCAGGAACGCGTTGTACGCCTGCATCACCATCAGGAGTACGCCGAACACCCAGGTGCGCGTCGACCGCGACGGTCGCCCTCGCTGGTACAGCCAGATCCCTCCGAGCAGGAGCACGCCTTCGAGGCCGTAGGTCACGACGGGCGCATTCCAGAGCCCGAGGCCGACCTTCGCGGCATTGCCATACAACGGAAGGTCCGGCACGTGCACGAGGAAGTCGAGCACCCAGTGCGAGAACACGGCCAGCCCGACGACGGCAGCGGCTCGTCGATGCGATGGGCGCGCCACCATGCGATAGACCAGCCCCACGAGTATCGACCACGCGATGGCCGTCAGGAGGCCGTGGGAATACGGCATGTAGTGGAGGTCCAGCGCATTCGAGGCCGTGAAGTGCGGCACGATGCGCATCCGCTCGACGCCGAGCAGCACGAAAGGCGCCCACAGGACATCCAGGAACTGCACCGCCAGAAAGAGCACCCAGAGCGGCACGGAGGGCTCGAAATGCTTCGCGGCGAAACTGGGGCCGTAGTGACCGACGAACATGAGACGCTCCCCCTTCAGCTGGCGCGGAACTTCGTGGCGATCAGGTACGTCCCGAACAGCAGCACCCACACGGCATCCGTCACCACGGCGACGCCGACCTGGTGCACGAGCATGTCGCGACCGTACGACAGGACCAGGGCAATGAAGGTGAACTTGCTCAGCACCGCCACGGTGAGCGCCAGCCGGCGCGCCGCCGGCACGAAGGCGCCGTAGATGAGCATGAGCCCGACCAGCGTGATCAGCGCCCCCCAGTTGCGTACCACGATCTCGGCGACCGGGCCTTCGAGGGTCGCGCCGAAGGTGGCGCGCAGCGCGGCCTGCGGAGCAACGGCGGCGTACACCGTGGTGCACGTGAGGGCGCCGGCGAGGAGCATGAGCCAGCGCATCTGCTTTTCCAGCCATGACATTGGAGACGCTCGGGGGTTCGGGAGGAGAGCTGTCCGCGCTGGAATCCACGAGCGGATCCGCGATCGCTGACGCTTGAGGAACATGCCGACGGGCGACGGGCCGCGCCTTGCTGTTCTGGCCCCAAAGTTGCAGGTTGAGGGGTCTGGAGACACCGTGCGGCGCCGCCGCCGCGGCGGTCTCCTTTTTGCACGCCTTTGGGGGGCCCTGCCATGCGCCTGAACCGGATCGCCGTCGCCGTCTCGCTGGTCGCCGTTGCGTTCGTCGCGTCCTGCACCGACCGCATGACGCCCACCGCGCCCGGACGGGGCGCGCGCGACCGCATCGGCAGCCTCACCAGCGGCGCCTGCCTCAGCTACACCGACCTCCAGGCGCTGACCACCACGGTCTTCGGCGCCGGCTCGCCCAACGTCAACTCGGCGCTCGGCAAGCTGAGCAACATCCAGAAGCAGCTCGCCAAGGGCGCGACCGGCGCGGCCCAGGCCAATGCCACGGACCTGATCGCCTTCATCCAGCAGAAGGCGAGCCAGCTCGCGAATCCGGCGCTGGTGCAATCGCTCATCAACAACATCGAGTGCTTCAGCGGGCTCTCCACCGACACCTTCCTCGTCTATCCGAGCGACCAGCAGCAGACGATCATCAACGGGAGCGGACAGGCGGGCCTTCTCCTGCCCCCCAACCCGGTGACGGAACCGACGCTCATCACCGTCACCTCGCTCGACCCGAACGGTCCGTCGCCGCTCATCACCAAGCTCGACCAGTACCCGGGCTACGTGTCGGTCACGCAGCAATCCGGCGTCACGAACTCGCTCACCGGCGCCGTGACCGTGGCGGTCTGCCCGGCCGCGGGGATTCCCGATTCGATCCTCAACCGCCTGCGCCTCGGCCATCAGAAGGCGTCCGGCTTCGAGGTCACGCCGCCAGCCGATGGCAGCTTCCTCACCTGCAACTCCGTCGTCAGCAACGAGTCCGGCGTCTCGCGCTTCCTCAGCGCCCTCGTCAGCCTCGTCACGCCGAAGCCCCTGTACGCCAAGATGCTGGGGCGCGGTGGCGTCGGCGGTTCGGCCGGCGAGTTCAGCCCGTTCGGTCCCGTGGACCCGGTGCTCAGCTTCGGCGGTGGCGTGGGCGGTTCCGCGGGCGAGTTCCTCGTCACGCCAACCGGCCGCGACAGCGCCGCGACCCGTGAGGCGAAGAGCGCGCGCGACGCGAAGGACGCCCGCACGAGCCCGTCGTCGGGCCGCACCAACCCGTCCGATCCCGCCGCCCAGCGGGGGCTCGGCGCGCGGGCCATGTCGTCCGTAATGGCCGCGAACGTGGCCGCCCCCTGCAGCGAGGGGATCGTCGGCACGGCCGTGCCGGTGAGTTGCCGGCCGAACGTGACCCTCACCACGGCCAGGGGCACGCTCTTCCAGAACGTGCCCGTCACCTTTGCCATCGGTCAGGGCGGCGGCAGTACCGCCGCGATCAATCCGGCCACCCTCACCTGCGGCGCCTTCGGGGCCGTCGCATCCAGCACCACGAATGCGGTCGGCGTCACGAACGCCTGCTGGACGCTGGGCGCCGTGGCAGGGATCAACACGCTGACGGCCACCCCCTCGGTGGGCGGCGACGCGCCTGCGGGGGTCACCTTCTCGCCGGCCTTCAACACGTACACCGTCAACGCCGTCAAGGCGGCGGCGACGCTCACCCTGAGCGGCACCACGCAGGTCTATGACGGATCCCCGAAGCCGGTGACGGTCACCACCACGCCGGCCGACCTCACCACGGTTGCCGTGACCTACGATGGGTCGAGCACCGCGCCGACGAACGCGGGGAGCTATGCCGTCGAGGCCACGCTGTCCAAC
>JANLSF010000505.1:0-3475 GCA_031362285.1 Gemmatimonadota bacterium
CGAGACCAAGGACTACGTGCCGCAGCTGGTGGCGGCCGCACTCGTGGGGAAGGAGCCGGCGCGCTATGGGCTCAAGCTCGACTCGTTGCCCTCCTTCGCCTATGACTCGGCGCTGGTGCCGGCCGCCACGCCGCTCGCGGCCGTGGCGAAGGCGGCGGGGGTGGAGCTCGCGGCGATCACGGAGCTGAACCCCGGCATCCTGCGAGGCGCCACGCCGCCCGACGTGTCGTGGATGGTGCGCGTGCCGCCCGGAACGGGCGCCGGCATTCCCGCAGCGCTCGCGCTCCTCGACGAGGGCGACCGCCGCGCCTGGAGCACGGTGACGACGAAGAAGGGGCAGACGATGGCGAGCGTGGCTCGCGCGCATGGGATCACCGCGCAGCAGCTGGCCTGGTACAACCCCAAGGTGCAGCGCCGGAAGAAGACCGGTGCGCTGGCGGTGGGGCAGTTGCTGCGCGTGCCGACGGCCGCCACCGTTGCGGCGGCGCGCGAGGTGCCGGATCCCTCGCTCGAGATCTACGGACGGTCGTCGCGGTCCCGGGGGCGCACCGTGACGCACGTGGTGAGGGAAGGGGAGACGCTGTCGAGCATCGCGACGAAGTACGGGACCACGGTCAAGGCGTTGCAGCAGCGGAACCGGCTGCGGAAGCCCATGGTGGTGGCGGGGCAGCGGCTGGTGATCCGCTCGGGGAGTGGCGGCGGCCGCGCGTCCGCGAAGACGTCGCGCGCCGCGCCGCGCTCGTCGCCGAAGCAGGGCGCCCCGACGAAGAAGCCGTAGCGCGTCACCCGCGGGAGGGAAGGACAAAGCGCCCGTGCAGTCACTGCACGGGCGCTTCGTCATCCACCTGTGGCGCGGGCCCTACTCCGTGATCCCCTTGCCCTTGTAGCCGCGCATCACCACGTGCTCGTACCCGTTGCTCGGGTCCATGCCGTTGGCCCGCGCCAGGTCGACCGCCGCGGGTCCGCGATTGTACACCAGCAGCGCCAACCCCACGTCGCGGTATTCGCTGATCAGCCCGCGCAGGTAGCGCAGCCCGATCCGCAGGTTGCGGTCCGGCTCGAACAACTGCTCGCGCGTGACGTTCGGCTCATAGTGCCGCGCCGTGGGGAGCATGAGCTGCGTGAGGCCGATCGCCCCCACGGGGCTCAGCGCTCCCTCCTTGAAGTCGCTCTCGATCTTCACCAGCCGGAAGGCCAGCTCGGGATCGATCTTCTCCTTCACCGCCGCCTCGTAGATCGACTGCGAAAGGCGCGCGGGCACGTCGTACCGCGCCGAGAGGCGGAACATCCGTTCGTAGCGCGACAGGTCGTTCCGCACGAGGGCAAGCTCGCCTCGCGTGTTCTCGAGTTCCGTCCTGATCGGGCCGACGTCCATCCACGGCAGCAGCGACCGCCGCTCCTCCGCCTGGGCCGTGCCCGTGGCCGGCTCCTGCACCAGCAACGTCACCGCGCCCGCAAAGCCCGTGAGCAGCACCGCCACGCGGATCTTCGCGCGTCGTCGCTCCCGGTCCCCCCGACGCACGTACGGCGTCACCTTCATGCCAGCTCGCAACATGTGCATTCCTCCTATTGGTTCAGACAGCAGTCCACGTGCCCGATCGTCCGCCGCCCTTCTCGAGCAGGCGCACGCCGGTGATGGTCATGCCGCGATCCATCGATTTCACCATGTCGTAGACGGTCAACAGCGCCACCGACACGGCGGTCAAGGCCTCCATCTCGACGCCCGTCTGGGCCGTCGTCCGGGTCGTGGCCAGCGCCCGGAATCCCCCGCCGCTCTCATCCTCGGCCAGGGTCACTTCACAGTGCGACAACGGCAGCGAATGGCACAGCGGGATGAGCGTGGCCACCTGCTTGGCCGCCATGATCCCCGCCACGCGCGCCACCGCCAGCACGTCGCCCTTGGCGACCGCCTGCGTGCGCACGGCATTCCGTGCATCCACCGACATCCGGATAAACCCCTCGGCCACGGCGTGGCGCGCCGTCACCGCCTTCGCGGAGACGTCCACCATGTGGGCCTCGCCGGCCGCGTTCAGGTGCGAGAGCGTCCGGCTCATGCGGCCACCTCGCGCAGTGCGCCCATGAGGCGCGCGGTGAGGAGCGACGGCTGCGCATTGCCCTGCGCGCGCTCGGCCACCTCCATCACGGCCGGGATGGCCCGCGCGGCGGCGCGCGCCCGATGGATGTCGCCCTGGGCCAGCGCCCCCTCCATCCGATCGCGGAGCAGGATGACCAGTTCGTCGAGCGTGTCGCTGTAGACCCCGCGCGCGCCGGTCGCGCCCTGCACGAACGCCGCCTTGTACCGCTCGGCGCGGCCCGCGCCGGCGGCGGTCAGGATCCGTTCGGCGTTGGCACGGGCCGTGGCCACGTCGGCCTCGCTCAGCAACGAGCCAGGCGCCCCATGGGCGCGGCGCACGCGGTTGATCGACGGCTCCACGGCCACGGCGTCGAGCCGAGCGGCCACCAGGGGGTGCTCCACGAAGCGCAGCATGTCGGCGTCGCCAAGTGGGCGCGCCGCCACCGAGACCACCCGCGACTTGATGGTCGGAAGCAGGGCCCCCGGCTCGCTGGAGGTCAGGATCAGGGTGGTGAAGGGGGGCGGCTCCTCGAGCAACTTGAGAAAGGCGTTGGCCGCCTCGGCCTGCTCGCCCCGAGCCATCTTGTCGGCGTCGCCCACCACGATCACCCGGCGCTTGGCCATAGCCGGCCGGCGCCCCCCCTCCCGGACCAAGGCCCGGGCGGCGGCGATGAAGATCCCGGCGTTGCCGGGGGGCGTGGCGTAGAGCCCGTGCGCCTCCCGGCGGGCCACGATCGCGTCCCCGATGTTGCCCAGCACTTCGTCGGGGGAGTCGTCGGCGCCGTCGTCGTCGCGCGTTCGCGGAAAGACCCAGAGCAGGTCGGGGTGCTGCAACTCCATCGACAGCTTGCAGTTGGCGCACTCCGCACATGGTGCTTCGGGCGACCCGCAGAGGAGCACGCTCCCCAGCCAGAGGGCCAGCCGCTGCTTGCCCGTCCCCTGCGGGCCGTGCACGAGCAGGCTCGCCGGAAGGGTGCCGTTCAAGGCACTCTCGGCGAGTCGGTCGCGCAGGGCGCCGTGTCCGAAAAGGGGGACCAATGGCATGGAGTGAAGTTTGGGTACCCCCTGCCCGTGGTGGTAGTGGGCGGCCCAAATTGTCGTGTTTCCGCCAAAACGGCATTGGGTGTGGATAAGCCTGTAATGTACTGTCGAGTATGCTGTTACGATGTTTTCTCTTTGCGGGAACTCTGGCTGAGAATGAGGCTAGGTGGTACAGTTCGGCGTGCGCGGAAGCCCCCCAGGGAGGTCGGAAATGTCGGAATCAGGGTTGGCGGCTGAGAACGGGGGGGAGTCGCCCCCTTCATTAGGAGCCACTGAGGTCCCCGTCGAGGCCGCGGCAGGAGCCACTGAGGTCCCCGCCGAGGCCACGGCGACGGTCCCCGCCGCGGCGGAGATCGCCCC
>JANLSF010000109.1:0-2990 GCA_031362285.1 Gemmatimonadota bacterium
CCGTCGGCGCGTTGGTGGACGACGGCGGCACGGGGGTGAGCAGGAACTCACCCGCCGAACCCCCAACACCGCCACCGAAGCTCAGCACCGGGTCCACCGGCGCGAACGGGCTGAACTCGCCGGCGCTGCCACCCACGCCACCACGCCCAAGGCGCGTGGCGGCGTGCAATTCGCGCGGCGTGAAGAGGCTGGCCAGCATGCGGAGCAGCGACGGCGTAGCGTTCGACGCCGTGGATGCCGGGCACGAGAGGAAGCTCGCGTTGGCCGACGGCGTGATCTCGAAGCCCGCGCTGGCGCCATGGCCGAGCCGCAACCGCGTGAAGATGCTGTCGGGCACGCTCGGGTCCGGGCACACGGCCACGACGACGTCCTGCGTGAGCGGCGCATTCGTGGCCGACTGCTTGGTGAACTCGTAGAAGCCGGGATACTGGTCGAGCTTCGTGTTCAGCGGACCGCCACCGGGGGGATACACCGTCACGATCTTGGTGATCGTCACGAGCGTGGGCTCGCTCACGGGATTGGCCGGAAGTGATAGGCCGCCCAGTCCGTCGCTGGTCACCACGACCTGTGGTTGGTCGCTCGGCAGGATCAGGGCGGTGTTGTTCGGATCCGTGTACGAAATGCCGACGAGACAGAAGATCGCCTTGATCAGCTGGTCCACCGCTGGCGGGTTGCCGCGAAAGCGACGACGGCCCTGCAGGCGCTGGATGTAGTCCACGGCGTCGAACGCCTTCTCGCGCGCCTTCGCGGTGTCGCGCCGGGCCAGCGCGATGAAGATCGGCACGAACTTGGCCACGACGGCGCGGTAGTTCGGGTGGCGAGGGCCGTAGATGAGGGCCGCCAGCTGGTCGATCGCCGCCGGTGTCAGGCACTGGCGGAGGTTCAGGTCGCTCACTGAACCCGTGGCCACCGGACCGGTGGGGGATGTCGGCGACACACTGTTGCGCGAATCGGCGCACGACACCGTAACCATGAGCGCCGCGAGGGCGACGACGGCAAGACGAAGACGCTGCATTTCGCACTAACTCCTTATTGGTGAATGTCTTACAGATCACAACCGAGCGAGCGCCCTCCCGCCGCCATCGGCGAGCAGCCCAGTTCGCACACTCCGCATCCATTGGCGCTCGCAAGAACAGGGCCGAAGATCACAAATCGGCCCGGGTGCCAACGCCGCGCCGCCTAGTTCCGTCCGACCAACTGTTTGTATTCCGCCGATTCCGCCAGATCCTTGAACCACCAGCCCGGATCATCGCGGTACGCGGCCACGCGCTGCGGGTTCACGGCGAAGTAGGCCTTGAGCATCCGGATCGCGTCCGCGCGATCCCCCAACTGCTGGTAGACGAACGCGCTGAAGAGCGCCAATTCGCGCGTCGGATCGACGGCGACATCGCCTTCCGATCGCTTCGCGACGTGCCGGGCGCTGTCCGCCAGTGCCCCCTGTCCCTTGCTCGACCGCGCGATGACCGCGGCGACGAGCAGGTCGGCGTTCAGGCGCTGCGCTCCGCGCCGCGCCGGCGGCGAGAGCGCCACCACCGAGTCGGCCAGCTTCCACGCCTCCGCCACGTTCGGCTCGCGCGTGCGAGCCGTGAGCAGGAACAACCGGCATCGGGTGGCCAGCAGTGTCACCGGGAATCGCCGGCGCGTCTCGTCGCACCACTGCGACGCCTTCTCGAACTGCCCCAGATCGTACGAGGCCAGGAAGAGGCGTCCCATGATCACGTCGGCATTCGACAGGAATTCGTCGGCCTCGAGCGCCCGCTGGGCCGCAATGCTCACGTCGGTCGGGGACCCGTCGTTGTTGTACAGGTGCGAAAGCGATGCATACGCCCCCGCCTGGCTCGAGTTCAAGGTGGTCGCCTTCTCCAGCTCGGCGCGCGCCGAGGCGAGCAGCGCCTTCGCCGCGCTCGCATCGGCGGGCGGAATCTGGAGCCAGGTGAAGTACTGCAGGTTGCCCAGCACTTCATGCGCATCGGCGCTGTTGCCGTCGAGCGTCACCGCCCGCGTGGCGTGGCCCGTGCCCACGTCCACCCACTTCCGCACCGCGGCCGGATCACGCCCCGCCAGGCGCGAGCGCCGGTACGCTGCGATCGCGCGCGCCACGACCGGGTCCGCCCACTTCGCGTCCTCCTTCTCGGCCGCCGCAAAGAGCGAGTCCGCCGCCACGAAGCCGCGTTCCGTCGCCCCCGAGTCGCCCTTCACCACGCCCGCCTCGGCGTTCTTCCTCTCCAGCTCGCCGCGCTGCAGGAGCAGCCACGCCGCCTGGCTCGACGTGCTCGCCAACTGCGCGCGCACGGTGATCTCCTTGTCGAGCTGCTGGCGGATCAGGTCCGAAGCCACGACAGTCAGCGTATCGCGCATCGCGAGGAGGTCGCCCGCGGGACGGACGAAGCTCGCCCGCTTGAGGTTCACCCCGCTGGCATCGTCGAGGCGCACGCTGACGGTCACCTTGTCGCCGTCCGGTTCGACCTCGCCGCGCACGAGGTAGCCCACGCGCAGCGCGCGGGCAATCGAGTCGGGGGTCACGTCGGTGGTGCGGTACTTCCCCACGCCGCCCTGCGAGATCACGGTCAGCTTCGAGGCACCGCTCAAGGCGTGGATCAGCCCTTCCGTCAGGCCGTCCGCGAGCGGCGCGAGGTGGCCGTCCTTGCTCTGGTCCTTGAAGTACAGCACCGCGATGCGGCGCGCCTCCGGACCGGCCACGGCTGACCGTCGCGAACCCGGCAGGATCAGTCGCCACTGCGTCGCCCCGGCGAGCAGCGCCACCACCAGCACGGCCAGCACCCACGGGCGGCGCCACGCCGGCGTGGACGGGAGGACGGGCACCATCGTCGGCGTGAGCGCCGGGTTCACGCCGGTGGGCACGCGGCGCGACGACGTGACCCGCATGGCCCGCATCGTCGCCGTCGAGCCCGACGGGGGCGCCCCCAGCATCTCGGAGAGCGCGGCCGCGGTCTGCGGACGGTCGGCCGGCTGCTTCCCCATCGCCGCGA
>JANLSF010000111.1:0-5065 GCA_031362285.1 Gemmatimonadota bacterium
CGAAGGCCGACCCGATCAGCAACGAGGAACTGCTCGCCCTCGACGTGGACGTCCTCGTGCCGGCCGCGCTGGAGAACGTGATCACGACCAAGAACGCCGCCGGCATCAAGGCGCGCATCATGTGCGAGGGGGCCAACGGCCCGACCACCGCCGCCGCCGATGCGATCCTCGACGAGAAGGGGGTGTTCGTCATCCCCGACATCCTCGCCAACGCCGGCGGCGTGACCGTGTCCTACTTCGAATGGGTGCAGGACCGCGGCGGCTACTTCTGGTCCGAGGCCACCGTGAACGAGCGCCTCACGGACATCATGACGCGGTCCTTCCAGGACGTGCTCAAGATCGCGCAACAGCACAAGGTGAACCTGCGCACGGCGGCGTACATGCTCGCGATCACCCGCGTGTCCACGGTGCACAAGCTCCGCGGCATCTACGCGTGAGCGGGTGCGTCCCGCGCGCACGGCGCTGATGCGATGCCTGCTGGCCGTCGTCGGGCGCCCGCGCGATGCGGGACTGGCGGCGGCCATTCACGACTACGAGAACCGGGCGGCGCGCTACTGGCCGCTCGAGGTGACGGAGGTGCGCGAGGAGCGCGCGACCAGCCTCACGCCGGAGGCGGTGCGGAAGCGCGAGGGGGAGCGCCTGCGCGAGGCCGTGGGCGAGGCCCGCATGATCGCGTGCGATGAGAGCGGGCGCAGCTTCACCTCGGCCGCCTTCGCCCAGTGGCTGCAGAAGCAACGCGAGGCCGCCCGCGACATCGCCTTCGTCATCGGGGGGGCGTTCGGCCTCGACCGGGGCCTGCGCGACGCCGCTGCCGAGCGCCTGACGCTGGCGCCCTGGACACTGCCCCACGAACTCGCGCGGCTCGTGCTGGCCGAGCAGCTCTATCGCGCCGGCACGATCGGGCGCGGTGAGCCCTACCACAAGTGACGGCGCTCTCCGTCGTCACGGAGTCGCTGGGCGGTTCGCCACTCGCCCGGCTTGCCATGCAGGGGGCTGGCGCGCATGGTTGGTTCGTCCCTCGCCCCGTCGGCGCGTCGGCGTGGCGCGCACGTGCCGAGGCCGCCCGCGATGCCGTTTCGCGCGACTGGGCCGCGACGCTGGCACCCGCACTGGGGCCCGGCGGGGCACGGATGGCCGCTCGCGTCGCCGACGCGGGTGGCGTCGTCGTCACCACGGGCCAACAACCAGGACTGCTGGGCGGGCCGCTCTATACCCTGCACAAGGCGCTGACCGCGCGCGCACTGGCTGCGGCACTCACGCGCACGACCGGGATCCCGGCAACGGCGCTCTTCTGGGCGGCCACCGACGACGCCGACATCGCCGAGGCGCGCGGGGCAACCGTGGCCACCCCCGGCGGGGCGCTCGCCCTCCTCGGGCCGGCCCTCGGCACCGAAGGCCTGGTGACCGCGATGCGCCCCCTCGGTGACGTGCACGAGGCCGTGCGCGCGGCGCTGACCGCCGCCGGCGGCGACGCCGATCCGGCGATGCTCCGCGCGCTGGCGGCGGCGTACGTGGAGCCGCACTCGGTGGGCAGCGCGTACGTCTCGCTGTTGCGCGCGGTGCTCGAGCCCCTCGGCGTACCGGTGCTCGATGCCTGGCATCCGGCCGTGCGCCAGGCCGCCGCACCGCACCTCCGGCACGCGCTCCGGCATTCAGGCGCCGTGTCGGCTGCCGTGCACGCGCGCGACGCGGCGCTCGTGGCGCACGGCCATGTGCCGCAGGTCGCGGAGGTCGAGGGACTCTCGCTGGTCTTCGCGCTCGCCCTCGGCGTGAAGACGCGGATTCCCGCCACGGAGGCGGCCGCGGCTGCCGACCGGGCCTCCGATGACGGACTGTCGGCCAACGTGCTGCTGCGCCCGGTGCTCGAGGCGCAGCTGGTGCCGACCGTCGCCTACGTCGCGGGGCCCGGGGAACTCGCCTACTTCGCGCAGGCGACGGCCGTCGCCGAGGCGCTCGGGGTGCGCGCGCCGCTGGGCGTGCCCCGCTGGTCGGGGACCGTGATCGAGCCCCAGGTCGCCCGCATGCTGGCGCGGCGCGCCCTGACCCTCGACGAACTGGCCGACCCGCACGCGGCGGAGACGTCGCGTGCGCACGCGAGCCTCGATGCCCGCGCCCACGAGGCGTTCGCGCGGCTGCGCACCGCGGCCGATGCCGAGGGAGACGTGCTGGGTGCGGCGCGTCCCTCGGGGGTGCCGGCCCGGAGCGTGGAGGGGATGCGGCAACAGCTGCACCATCGGATCGACCGCATGGAGCGGCGGTTCGCCGCCGCCGCGAAGCGCGAGGACGGCGAGTTGATGCGCGACCTCGCCACGGTGCGCGGCGCGCTGCGTCCCGGTGGGGCGCGGCAGGAGCGGACGATCGCCTGGTTCCCGTACCTCGCGCGGCACGGCGAGGGACTCCTCGCCCTGCTCGAGGAGGCCGTCGACGCCCATGCGGCCGCCTTGGTGGACGGGAGCCTCCCGGTCGGATGACGACCGAAGACGTCAAGGCGCGGACGGCAGCGGAGAAGGGCGGCGCCACGCGTGTCGCCCTTGGCATTCTCGCCAGTCGCCTGTTCGGCCTCGTCCGGCAGCGCGTGTTTGCGCACTTCCTTGGCAACTCGATTTCCGCCGACGCCTTCGCGGTGGCGTTCCGCATTCCCAACCTGCTGCAGAACCTGCTGGGCGAAGGGGTGCTGTCGGCGTCGTTCGTGCCGGTGTACGCGCGCCTGCTGGCCAAGGACGAGGATGACCGCGCCCGCGACGTGGCCGGGGCGGTGCTGGCCATCCTCGGCCTCGTCGTCTCGGTGATGGTGCTCGGCGGCGTGCTGTTTGCGCCGCAGATCGTCACCGTCCTCGCGCCCGGATTCGCCGGCGACGCGCGCGCACTCGCCGTGCAATTGGTGCGCCTGCTCTTCCCGGGCGCCGGGTTGTTCGTGCTCTCGGCGTGGGCGCTCGGCGTGCTCAACAGCCACCGGCGGTTCTTCATCGCCTACGTGGCGCCGGTGGCGTGGAACGTGGCGCAGATCGTGGCCTTGCTGGTCTGGGGCGGGCGGCAACCGGAGGAGAAGCTGGTGGTCACGGTCGCCTGGGCCTCGGTGGTGGGGGCCCTGCTGCAGTTCGTGGTGCAACTGCCGTCGGTGGTGCGCCTGGCGGGCGCGATTCGCCTGCGCTTCCGGATGTCGAACCCCGACGTGCGCGAGATCGTGCGCAATTTCGTGCCCGTGCTCACCGGGCGCGGCGTGGTCCAGTTCAGCGCCTACTTCGACACGTGGATCGCCTCGCAGGTCTCGGCGGTGGTGCCCGGAGCCGTGTCGGCCCTCACGTACGCGCAGCTCATCTACATGCTGCCGATCTCGCTGTTCGGCGCCTCCGTCTCGGCGGCGGAACTGCCGGCGATGTCCAGCGAGTTCGGGGCCGACGACGAGGTGGCGCGCAAGTTGCGCGAGCGGCTCGACGGGGCGCTGCGACGGGTGGCGTTCCTCGTGGTGCCGTCGGCGATCGCCTTCGCGGCCCTCGGCGACTTCCTCGTGGGCGCCATCTACCAGGGCGGGCGGTTCGGTCGCGCCGACACCGTGTGGGTGTGGGGCATCCTCGCCGGTTCGTCCGTGGGACTGCTCGCCACGGTGTTCGGGCGCCTCTACGCCAGCGCGTTCTACGCCCTGCGTGACACGCGGACGCCGATGCGGTTCGCGATCCTGCGGGTGGCGCTGTCGTTGGCGCTGGGCGCCACGCTCACGCTGTACGGCCCCCGGATGCTCGGCATCGATGCCCGCTGGGGCGTGGCAGGGTTGACGCTCGCCTCAGGGCTGGCGGGATGGGTCGAGTACGGCCTGCTGCGCCGCGCGCTGCGCGCGCGCATCGGGTCGGTGGGCACCACGGTCGGCTTCCTCGCCCTGCTGGCGGGGCTGGCGATCGTGGCCGCGGCGATCGCGAGCAGCGCGCGGCTGCTCCCGGCAGCGCTCCCGCCGCTGGTCGTGTCGCTCGTGGGGCTCGCCGTCTTCGCGGTGTGCTACCTCGGGTTCGCACGGATGGCGGGCGTGCGCGAGGTGTCGGCGGTGCTCGCCCGCCTCCCGAGGCGCTGGCGCTAGCTTTCCCGGGCCGTGCCCATGCCGCCCGACACTCCCGACCTGCTCGCCCAGAAGGTCGCGCTCCTCCCGGAATCGCCCGGCGTCTACCTGTGGAAGGATGGCGCGGGCACCGTGCTGTACGTGGGGAAGGCCAAGCGCCTGCGGTCGCGCGTGCGGTCATACCTGAGCGTCGATACCGGCGTCCTCTCCAAGACGCGGCTGCTGATGGAGCAGGTGCGTGAGGTCGACACGATCGTCGTCGGCAAGGAGCCCGAGGCGCTGATCCTCGAGGCCAACCTCATCAAGGCATACCGGCCGCGCTACAACATCCTCCTGCGCGACGACAAGTCGTACCCGTACATCAAGGTCACGGTGCAGGAGCCGTTCCCCCGGGTGTGGGTGACGCGGCGCGTGCTCGACGATGGCGCGCGCTACTTCGGCCCGTACACCGACGTGGGGCCCATGCGCCGGTCGCTGAACGTCGTGAAGCGGATGTTCACCGTGCGCTCCTGCTCGTGGAACCTGCCCACCGAGGCACCGGAGCGGGCCTGCCTCGACTGGCACATCGGGCGCTGCAAGGCTCCCTGCGTGGGGCTGCAGTCGGGCCCCGACTACGGCGCGATGATCGACGAAGTCCTGCTCTTCCTCGAGGGGAAGGCCGGGGAAGTCACGCGCCGCGTGAGCGAGCGCATGATGCAGGCGGCCGAGGCGCTCGACTTCGAGCGCGCGGCGGAGCTCCGCGACGCCCTGCGTCACCTCGACAAGATGGAGGAGCCCACGACGATCTCCACGGCCGACGGCGGGGACCGCGACGTGGTGGGGTACGCGCGCGACGGTGACGACGCCTGCGTGGCCGTGCTGCGCGTGCGCGACGGCAAGCTGCTCGCGCGCGACCATCGCCTGCTCGCCAACGTGGACGAGGAGGAGGACGGCGACGTGCTCGGCGCCTTCCTGGCGCGCACCTGGCCCACGGCGGACGAGCGCGCCCACGAGTTGCTGGTGCCGTTCGACTTCGCC
>JANLSF010000115.1:0-8719 GCA_031362285.1 Gemmatimonadota bacterium
CGCGATCGACCGAGGAGGCGCGCAGCTCGCTGCTGATAAGCGCGTACTGGAAGATTCCGCTGCAGGCGCTGATCCTGCTCGTGGGCATCCTCGTGTTCGTGTATTACCTGTTCACGCCGGCGCCGCTGCTGTGGAACCCGGCGCATGCCCGCGCGGTGGCCACGGCCGAGCCGGCGAAGTATGACCAGCTCACGCGGCGGCACACGAGCGCGGTGCAGGCGCGCGACGCGAGCGCCCGCGCGCTCGCGGCCTCGCCACGCGGCGACGACCAGGCGCAGCGCACGGCGTTCATGCTCACCGAGACCGAGGTGCAGGAGGTGCGCACCGAGGCGCTGGCCGAGGCGAAGAAGGTGACGGGGGAGAACCCGCGCGACGTGAACTACATCATTCCGCGGTTCGTGGTGAACGAGTTGCCGATCGGACTGGCGGGGCTGTTCATCGCGGCGGTGATGGCGGCGGCGATGAGCGCCGTGGCCGGGGAGTTGAGTTCGCTGAGCACGGCGACGGTCATCGATTTTTACCGCCGATGGTACCGTCCCGAGGCGAGCGATGCGCACTTCCTGTTCGTGAGCCGCGCGGCCACGGGGCTCTGGGGCTTGATAGCCTGCGGCGTGGCGATCTTCGCGGCTCGGCTCGGGTCGCTCATCGAGGTGGTGAACCGGTTCGGGAGCTTCTTCTACGGGAGCATCCTCGGGGTGTTCATCCTTGCGATGATTCCGCGGGCGCGGTCGCTGGGGGCGTTTGTGGGCTTGTTCGCGGGGATGACGGCGGTGGGACTGGTGAGCTGGCTGGTGCCGAGCGTGAGCTTCCTCTGGCACAACGTGATCGGGGCGGTGACCGTAGTGGTGGTGGGGCTGCTGCTCAGCATGGGCGCGGGCGCTCGCTGGCAGGAAGGGGCGGCGCCCACGCCGTAGCGCAGCCCTGCCCCACTGGGCCGGCCCTCGGGGCGGCTTTCGCCGCGGGAGAAACTTTCCCCCGGCTTCCACGGTCCAAGAGAGTGATGACGTCGCCCCGGTTCTTCGTTCGCGTGACCGCCGCCGTGGCCGCGCTCCTGTTGCTGTCCGCGCCGCTCGCGCGAACGCCGCTCCACGCGCAGGATGCCTCGTCGGGGTCGGCCGGGTCCGCGCCGGGCGCCGTCATGAACACGGTGCCGTCGGTCCGCGCCGCAGCGCGCGCGCTGCCGATCGCGCTCGACGGCCACCTGGATGAGGACGCCTGGCGCGCGGCCACCCCGATCACCGAGTTCCGGCAGTTCGACCCCAAGCCGGGGGAGCCGGCCACGGAGCGTTCCGAGTTCCGGATCCTCTACGACAACGAGGCGATCTGGATCGGGGCGCGGCTCCACGACTCGAAGGGGCTGGCCGGGATCCGTACGTCGCTGGTGCGGCGCGACCAGACGTACAACTCCGACTACATCGAGATCACGATCGACGGCTTCCACGACCACCTCTCGCGGGCGGTGTTCTCCGTGAACCCGAGCGGCAGCATCCAGGACCAGTTGGGGATCGGCAATTCGTGCTGTGACCCGGGGTGGGACCCGGTATGGCAGGCGGCCACGAGCATCGACTCGCTGGGGTGGACGGCGGAGATCCGCATCCCGCTGTCGCAACTGCGCTTCGGGGGCGACACGGGGCAGACGTGGGGGCTCCAACTGCGGCGGTTCATCCAGCGCTCGAATGAGAGTGACATGTGGAGCTGGTGGGCGAAGACCGACCCCGGCGGCCCGCCGAAGTTCGGACACCTCGAGGGATTGCAGATCGCGCAGGCGAAGACGAGTCGCCTGGAAGTGCTGCCGTACGTGGTGGAACGGTCGAGCCACACGGCGTTCGCCCCGGGCAGCCCGTTCAACCGCGGGAGCGAGCAGGTGGCGCGCTACGGCCTGGACCTCAAGTACCTGCTGTCCAGCAACCTCACCCTCGACGCGACGTTCAATCCCGACTTCGGGCAGGTGGAAGTGGACCCGGCGGTGGTGAACCTGACGGCGTTCGAGGTGGCGTTCCCCGAGCGGCGGCCGTTCTTCGTGGCCGGCTCGAGCGTGTTCAGCTTTGGCGGGAACCAGTGCTTCTTCTGCAGCAACAGCTCCGGCCTGTCCACCTTCTACTCGCGTCGCATCGGGCGCTCGCCCACCGGCGCCGACCTCGCGCAGGCCCAGGGCCCGTACGCCGACATTCCCGATGCGGCGTCCATCCTGGGCGCCGCCAAGATCACGGGGCGCGTGGATGATGGATGGACCGTGGGAGTGCTCGACGCCGTGACCGATCGCGCCATGGCCCGCGTGCAGCGCGCAGACGGCACGACCACGCAGCAAGTGGTGGAGCCGCTCGCCAACTACTTCGTGGGACGCGTGAAGAAGGACCTGCGGGACGGCAACGTGGTCTTGGGCGGCATCGTGACGAGCGTGCTGCGCGACATTCCCGCGGAGTTCGCGCCGCGCCTCAATCACCACTCGGAGCTGGTGGGCGCCGACGCCCGGATCGCGTGGGACCAGCAGCAGTACGTGTTCACGGCGCAGCTGGCGGTGTCGAACGTGAGCGGCGACGCGCGCGACATCACGTCGCGGCAGCTGTCGAGCGCGCGCTTCTTCCAGCGACCCGATCGGACCGCGCGGAGCAATGGCTTCTTCACCGACGGCTACGACACGACGCGCACCAGCATGCGCGGGCTCGCCGCGTACGCGCGCATGGGCAAGCAGGGGGGCGACTGGGCGTGGGAGGTGCAGGGCAACGTGCGGACGCCCGGGTTCGAGAACAACGACATCGGCTTCCTCCAGCGGACCGATTACGTGTTCGGGGCGGCGAACGTCTTGCGCGCGTGGACCCAGCCCACCAACTGGTACCAGCAGGCCACGGCGATCGTCGGCACGCAGGCGCAGCGGAACTTCGACGGGGACCTGACCGAGCAGGAGCTGCATGCGTTCGTGGGCATGACGGCGAAGAACTTCTGGACCGCGCAGACCTTCGTGATTGCGCGGGGGCAGGTGTACGACGACAAGCTGCTGCGCGGTGGCCCGGTGGCGGTGCTGCCGGCCACGGTGTTCGCCGGACTGGACGTGCAGACCAACACCCGCAGCGCCGTCTACGCCAACGTCGGCGGCAGTTCGGCCACGCGCGACGGTGGGGGGTGGGGCACGGGGTTGTATGCGAACGTCACCTGGGTCCCGAGCCCCGCCATCCGATTGAGCATGGGGCCGAACTGGAACGCGAACCTCGCGGCGCGGCAGTACGTGACGACCGTGACGGACCCCACGGCCACCGCGTTCTACGGCAGCCGCTACGTGTTCGGGTCGCTGCAGGCGCGCACCTTCTCGCTCGACACGCGGCTGGCGCTGACGTTCACGCCGCAGATGACGCTCGAGGTGTTCGCGCAGCCGTTCGTGTCGACGGGGGAGTACACGCAGTTCAAGGAGTTCGCGGCCACGCGCGTGTCCGTCGTGAGGCGCTATGGCGTGGAGCAGGGGACGATCGCCCCGAACGCGGGCGCGGGAGGCACGACCGCCAGCTACACCATTGACCCCGACGGCACCGGGCCAGCCGCCCCGTTCTCGCTCACGAACCCGGACTTCAACTTCCGCTCGATGCGCGGCAGCCTGGTCTTCCGGTGGGAGTATCGCCCCGGGTCCACGGTGTACGTGGCGTGGACGCACCAGCGGAGCGACCTGCAGCCCTACGGCGACTTCGCGCTCGGGCGCGACTTCAACGGCATCTGGGATACCCGCCCCGACAACGTGATCCTGATCAAGGCCACGTGGTGGCTGGTGCGGTAGGGATGGCGCGGAGCGCGGGCTGCGTGGCTTGCGGCCTGCCTCAGCCGGATACCGTCACCGCATCCCCCGGCCTCACCACCCCCTCCCGCAGCACCCGCGTGTACACCCGGCTCTCCCCGGCGTGCAGCTTCTGGTTGATCCGGTTGGAGTTCTCGTCGTGGAACGACCGGCGGATCGTGCGGCAGGGCGCGGCGTAGCTGGTGACCTCGAGCTGCGCCTCCCCCACGTCCAGCACCACACCGGGCAGGAGCAGCCCCCAGTCGAGCCCCTCGATCGTGAGGTTCTCCCCGGCCGTTCCCGGCGCGATCGGGTGCCCTTCGGCGTTCAGCACCCGCATCAGGTCCAGCGAATAGAGGCAGACCGCGCGGTCGGGGCCGCCGTGGTGGCGGCGATCCTCCTGCCGGTCCCCCTCGAGTCCCGCAAACGAGATGAAGGCCTGGAAGACGGGGAGCTTTGGGACGCCGCCGGGTGAAGTGCTCACCTGGGCGATCGTGCCGGTGCGAGAGGGCATGCGGGTCAACGGGCGTGGAAGGTGGGAAGCGAAGGGCGCGCTCGCGTCAGACGGCGTGCCGTTCGAGAAAGGCCTCGAGGACCTGATTGAAGGCCTCGGATGACTCGACCGGCAGCGCGTGGTGCGTGTTCGGCACCACCACCAGCTCCGCCTGCGGCATCTGGCGCACCCACGCCGCCTTGTCGAGCAGGAACGGATAGTCGTGCTCGGCGCCGATCACCAACGTGGGTACCCGGATCTGCGCGAGCCTGTCGGCCACCGACCACCCGAACAGCGCCCGCTGCGAGGCGGCGTAGGCCCCGGGCCGGTTGCGAGCCATGCTGGCCATGAACCGCTCGCGCAGCGCGGCGTGCTGCTCCCCGGGAAAGAGGCGCGGCGCAAGCATCCGCGCCATGCCGGCGGGGCCCTGGATCATCGTGATCACGCGACGCAGCAGGATCGCGAGGTACGGACCCACGCCGCGCACGATGAACGCCGGCGCGCTGTTGCAGATCGTCATGGTGTGCAGCAGATCGGGCGTGTCGGCGGCCAGCTGGAACGCCACCGCACCGCCCATGGAGAGCCCCACGACGTGCACCCGTTCGAGTGCGAGGTGGGCAATGAGGGCGCGCGTGTCGGCGGCGAATTGCAACGCGGAGAACGGCCCGTCGGGATGGCCCGTGTCGCGCGACTGGCCGCTGCCGCGCATGTCGAGGGCAATCACCCGGAAGCCGCGGCTCTCGAAGTACTCGACCTGCGCGTCCCAGTTCTCGGTGCTGCCGCCGAGCCCGTGGAGGAACAGGATCGGTGGTCCGCTGCCGCCGTCGGTGTAGTGGAGCTCGGCGCCGTCGTGCGCGAAGAACGGCATACGCTACCCGCGGGCGCCGGCTACGGGTGCGGCTGCCGCATCATGCACCTCGGACACCGGCGTGCCGGCGCGCTTGCCACCCCCGGAGGTCACTGCGATCTCCGCCGTGAAGACGCGAACCGGGATGCCGCCATTCGAGGTGCGGAGCTGCTCCACGAGTGTGAGCTCAGTGGCGCTCTCAAGGCGACGGTCGGCGCTCAGGAGCGCCACGCGCCAGCCTGGCAGCTTGGCCCGGGCCACCTGGCCGAGCCGCGCATACAGGTCGCGCAATTCCTCGCTGGCCCCGACGCGTGCGCCGTACGGCGGGTTGGTGGCGAGCAGCCCGCGCGCGGCACCCGTCGGCACTTCGAGTGCGGAGAGTGCGCGCCTGGTCACCGTGAGCTCCTGCGCCACGCCGGCCCGCGCGGCGTTGGCGAGCGTGGCCGTGATCGCACCCGCATCGCGATCACTCGCGATGATGGCGTGCGTGGCTGGGCGCTCCGCTGCCCTGGCCCTGGTGCGTTCGGCTTCCGTGACGACGGCGCCCACTTGCGTCCACGTGGTGCACGAGAAGGGGCGCGCGATCCCCGGCGCGATGTTGCGCGCGATGAGCGCCCCCTCGATGGCGATCGTGCCGCTGCCACACATGGGGTCCTCGAGCGGCTCGTCGCCCGTGTACTCGGCCGCGAGCAGCAGGGCGGCGGCGAGCGTCTCGCGCATGGGGGCCTTGGCGAGTTGCTGGCGGTAGCCGCGGCGATGCAGCAGTTCACCGGAGGCGTCGGCGCTGATCGTGCAGATGTCGCGATCGAAGCGGACGACGATCAGCTGCGGCGGCGGTCCGGCCGGGGCGTCGTCGTCCACGTCCTCGGGGCCGCTCGCGCGCACGATGGGCGCACCGGTGGCCCGGGTGATCGCGTCGCCCACGCGCTGCGCCACGGCGCCCGAGTGGATGAGCTTGGACTTCTTGCAGGTGACGCGCAGCGTGACCGGCTGATCGTTGGCGATCACGCGCGACCAGTTCACCTTCTCGGCCTGCTTCTGCAGCTGGCTGAAGGCGTCGGCGCGGAATTCGGCCAGCCGCACGACGACGCGACTCGCGGTGCGCAGCCACAGGTTGGCGCGCACGAGCTGCGCGGCATCGGCCCGGAAGGCGACGCCGGCGTCGCTCACGTCCTCGGGGCGCATGCCCAGCGCGCGCAGTTCGGCGGCGCACAGCTTGGACAGGCCGGGGGCGGTCACGGCGAAGGCGTCGAACTTGGTGGTGGTCATGGGAGTGCACGCAAGCTAGTCGGGCCGATGGACCCTGACCGTTCGCCGGGTCGTTCCCTCACGCGACGCCCATGCCCGCGGCTCACCCCATTTCGGGGGGCAGCAGCACGATGGCCTCGCCCTCCGTCACGACCTTCCCCGCCTGGTTGGTGCAGGTGGTGGCCATCCGCAGCTGCCGCTTGGCCGGCAGGCGCTCCACCACCTCGCACCGCGTGGTGATGGTGTCGCCGATGCGCACCGGGCGCTTGAAGGCGAGCGACTGCGACACGTACACGCAGCCGAAGCCGGGGAGCTTCGTGCCGATGACCGCCGAGATGTAGCCGGCGCCGAGCATGCCATGCGCGATGCGCCCCTTGAACATGGTGCCGGCGGCGGCGACTTCGTCGAGATGGAGCGGGTTGATGTCGCCGGTGACCTGGGCGAAGGCGTGCAGGTCGCCCTCGGCCACCGTGCGCACGAGTTCGGCCGACTGGCCGACGGTCACGTCGTCATAGCGCATGGCCGGCGACGCTCAGGCGGCGCGCGCGCGAGGCAGCGCGCTCGCGGCGGCCGCCGCGCGCTTCCGCATGGCCATCCAGATCCGCCACGCGAACAGGGCCGCGAAGAACGCCGCGAAGATGAGCGGGTCCTCGATGTCCTTCTTCACGGCCATGAAGAAGTGGATGCAGCCGAGGACGACGGTGACGAAGATGAGGTTGTGGAGGGGCACCCACTTCTTGCCGAGGCGCTTGACCATCCCTGAGGTGCTGGTGATGGCCAGCGGCAGCATCAGGAGCCACCCGGCCATGCCGATCATGATGTACCAGCGCTTGGTGAGGTCGGCCATGGTGTCGGGCCAGTCGAACTGGACGTCGATGGCGGCCCAGGTGAGCAGGTGGGTGCAGCCGATGGCGAACGCCCAGACGCCGAGGATCCGGCGGTACTTCTGGATCCAGTTCCAGCCGGTGAGCTGCCGGATGGGGGTGACGAAGAGCGTCAGCATCAACATCCGCAGGGTCCATTCCCCGAAGATGTGCTCGGTTTCCTTGATGGGGTCGGAGCCGAGGAGGCGCGTGTTGTTGATGAGGTCGGACGCGAGCATGGCCGCCGGGATGACCACCACGAGGGCGCAGGCGACGTGGACGACCCACCGGGTGGCCTTGGGGGGCGCGAAGGCGGCGACCCTGGGGGGCAGCGGGAGCGGCAGGGTGAAGGGCACGGTCTACTAGTGTTTTAGTAGTTGACGCGCAGGTCCATGCCGCTGTACAGCGACGCCACGGCGGGATACCCGTTGAACATCAGGGTGGCGCGGCGGCGGAACTCGCCGATGCGGCGTTCCTTGGACTGCGTCCAGCGCGGGTGGTCCACCTCGGGGTTCACGTTGGCGTAGAACCCGTATTCACCGGCGTTGGCCACGTTCCACGTGGTGCGCGGCATCTTCTCCGAGAAGGTGATCCGGACGATCGACTTGGTGGCCTTGAAGCCATACTTCCACGGGATGATGGTGCGGAGCGGGGCGCCGTTCTGCGGGAGGAGCGTCTTGCCGTAGAGCCCCGTGCCGAACATGGCGAGCGGGTGCATGGCCTCGTCGAGCCGGAGCGCCTCGACGTAGGGCCACGGCAGGACGCCGCGCTGCTGGCCGGGCATGCGGATCGGGTCGAGCAGCGTCTGGAACTGGATGAACTTCGCCGACGGCAGCGGCTCGACCCGCTTGATGAAGTCGGCCATGGGGAACCCCTGCCACGGGATGACCATGCTCAATGCCTCCACGCAGCGGTGGCGGTAGGTGCGGTCCTCGAGCTTGTGCGGCTTGATGAAGTCCTCGAGCTGGTACTCGGCCGGCTTCTTGACGAGCCCCTCGACCTTCACCGACCAGGGCTTGGTCTGGAACCCCTTGGACGTCTCCGCGGGGTCGGCCTTGCCGGTGCCGAACTCGTAGAAATTGTTGTAGGTGGTGACGTCCTCGTACGGGGTGAGCGGGTCGTCGTCCTGGGCGCCGGCCTTGGCGGGGAGGGCGGCGGCGAGCCCGCTCCCGAAGCCGGCCGCAGCCACGGCGCCGGCGGCGCGGCCGAGGAAGTCGCGGCGGTTCACGTAGAGGGCCTCGGGGGTGATCTCCGAGGGGAGGACGTCTGAGGGGCGGCGGATGAGCATGGTTGGTCGGGGAGGGGGTCTCGTTACGTACGCGCGAGACGGCGGTCCGGTTCACTCGCTGACAGGCGGGCTTCACCAAAGAGTAGCTGTGTTGAAAGTCAAGCGGTGGTGGGCGAGGTCGCCCGCCACCGCTGCTGCGTCTTGAGCAGCTGGTTGAGGATCACGAGGAGGCGGCGCATGCACGCGACGAGGGCGACCTTCTTCGGCTTGCCGGCCGCGC